>CAYZOL010000011.1:14011-17705 GCA_964480325.1 uncultured Candidatus Saccharibacteria bacterium
GCAGCAGATACGGTACCTGTACCTGTGCCGTCTTTGGAAGTGGTGAGGGTATAATAAACAACCGGTGCCGTAAATGTAGTAACAACACTTTTTGCAGCTGTCATTGAAACTACACACGTATTTCCAGAGCACGATACTTCAGACCAGCTAACACTAGCACCTCCAGAGGGAGTTGCAGTTAAGGTAACAGATGTCCCCGACACATAATCATAATTACAGGTTGCACCACAGTTAATACCAGTAGGAGCAGAAGTAACCGTACCTGTGCCTGTGCCGTTTTTTGATACAGTTAAAGTATATGTAACTGGAATAAGATTAAATGTAGCCGTTACGTTTCTTGTTGCAGACATGCTTACTACACATGTACCTGTGCCTGTGCAACCCTCTCCTGACCAACCAGCAAAACTCGAACCACTTACTGGTGTAGCTGTAAGCGTAACTTGTGTACCAGACAAGTAATCATAACTACAAGTAGAGCCACATTGAATGCCAGGTGGCGGAGCCGGTATAGTAGCATTAACACTACCTCCTCCAGTGCCAGCCTTAAAAACATTTAATGTGTAGTTGCTCGGCGGTGGTGTGCCTCCCCCACTTCCAAAACCCTGTACTGCAATGTTTGCCGCCACCCACAAATCAGCACCACTTAGTAGATAGCTTCCTGGGTCTTCAGTAGCAGTTTCTGCGTTTTTAATTGCAGTTGAAAGTGTTGACCCCTGATCTGCATTAATTCCTTGGACTGTAAGACCTCCACTTGCGTAATTTGATGGATTTAAATATCCAGAGGGATAACTAGTAGTTGTCCTATTGCTTACGTTTTCCCTTCCAACGGCGCTTATCCAAAGAGTTTTTCTGGCGGTAGGTACATTCCAACTCGGAGTAAGTGAAGGGGCATCTGGAGCATTTGAATTACCAATAGCATAATTTTTCTCAGGTACCCCCTGATATCCAGTAATTCTATAACTTTGGTAAGCTGATTGCTTAGCATTTGTAGTTGTAAAAACAACGCTAGGACCCTCATTGTTTGCAACTTTATAATAAACTCCAAATGTTTCATAAGTAGAGGCAGTGTTGTCCAACAATAACTGTGTCCATCCGGCAGGCGCTGAGGCTAATCCAGAAGCTGGATAATCAAAAGAAAAGAAGATCATTAACAAGTCTCCATTAAGAACTCCACTTGGTAAAGTTACAGTATGAGAAGTGTTTCCAACAGTCACTTGTCCTGAGCTTATGCTTGCAACTACAGGATAACTTCCACCTTCTGGTACAAACAAAGCCACAACATTGGCAGCTGCCGTCATTGAGATTGAACATGATCCACTTCCCACACAACTCCCAGACCAACTTGCAAAAACATAACCTGTATCAGGTGTGGCCGAAAGCGTAACAGGAGTATTTTCAGCGTAGTTTTCAGTGCAATCTGTACTGCAATAAATTCCTGATATATTTGAACTAGTTGTACCATGTAAAGACGTGACGGCCATTGTATGAGATACAGTATTCGAGGTAAATATTGCGGTAATGTTTTTGCCAGAATTTACTGTAACATCACAGTAACTATTGCCAGTACAACCACCACCAGACCAACCAAAAAAACTATACCCTGAATTTGGAGTTGCAGTAAGTCTTACAACTGACCCATAATCATATGACTCAGTACAATCTAGCCCGCAACTTATTCCAGTGGCACTCACGGAGCCTGACCCTGACAATGAAACATTCACCCCGTATGTCGTCCCTGTGGATTCAGTACTTATAGTTCCAGTAGCACTTATTGTTATTTTTTTTGAAATTGCCCCCAATGATACCGTCACCGAGCCCACAACGCTAGGTACATTAAATATTCGATTAAAATAAAGATCCGATGCCCCTCCTGTAAAACTAATATTTGTGATGGTTGCTGGTGGAGTTATCATTACCGTCTCATTACCCACTGCACCGACGGTATAAGTTTTGCCTTTAAACAAAACTACCTTAGTTTCTTCGAAATGAATTCCGTATTCTGAGTCATTATATGAAGAGCCAGATTGCGCGCGCGCCTTACCAATGGTGACTGTTATATCACCCACCGCGCTTCTTAATGTTTGTTGATCACGAAGGGTAGAAAGCTGAGGAACAAGCACACCAGAGAGTGTCCCTACTACTGCAAGTACTATCATGATTTCTAAAATAGTGTTTCCTTTTTTTGTTGACCTTAACATCTCATTTATTTTAGCATTAATTTATGTTATCCAAAATAGAGTATAGAGGGGTAATCATAGAAAGTGCAAAAAACCCAACTCCTGCACCAACAAATATCATCAATACCGGCTCAATTATCGTTGAAAGATTTTTTGTCTTATTGTCTATTTCCTCTTCATAGTACATTGCTACTTGCAATAACATGTCAGCAAGTTTTCCTGTTTCTTCACCAACTTGAATCATAGCAGGGACCATCACTGGAAAAAGAAAAGGACTGCTTTCAAATATTTGTGAAAACGGTGCGCCCTTTTCTACTTTTTCTTTTGCCACTACCAAAACTTTTTTATAATAAACATTTTGCACAACGTCTTCTGTTATCTCTATCGCTCTTGTTATTGACACTCCAGAGAGTAACAATGAGGACATGGTTCTGGTGGTACGTGCAGTGTTTAGTTCTTTTGCAATAGTACCTAACACTGGAATTCTTAGCACCACAAAGTCGATGTATTTTGCCATAAAATTTGCTCTAAATAGATAAAGCATCCCAAAAACCAGACCAACTAAAGAAAGAAGTGAAATAATCAAGTGCTGTGAAAAAAAGTCTCCAAGAAAAATAATAAATTTTGTTGAAGCAGGAAGCTCAACCTCAAGCTCTTTGAAAGTTTTTGCCAATGTTGGCACAACGAAAGCAAACATAAGCATTCCTATTAAAACCATCGCAGTTAATATCACACCAGGATAAATAAGCGCTCCTTTAACTTTTTTTGTTAATGAGTTTGCTTTTTCCAAATTCATTCCTACTTCAGCCAAAGAGCTAGCTAAGTTTCCTGATTCTTCTCCAGCTCTTACCATAGATACAAAAAGTTTTGAAAATATTTTTGGGTATTTCTCTACCCCTTGTGAAAGGGTGCCTCCTGCATTTATTTCACTCTCGAGCGACATTATGATCTTTTTAAATAATGGATTTTTTGTTTGTTTTTCCAAAACTGCTAGCGCTCTATACAATGAGAGCCCAGCTTTTATCATGCCACTTAAATTTTTTGTAAAAAGAATTAAATCAGAATTTTTCACACTCCTAACAAAACGCTCAATGATTACTAATGGATTAAAAGAATACTGCTTTTTTTCAATAATTGATATTGGTATCTGGCCCCTAGTGCGAAGCTCTTTGGAAACTTCAAAACGGTCAGCCGCCTCTAGCTGACCTTCGGTTATCTCTCCTGTTGGTAATTTAGCTTTGTATAGAAAAAGCATATATTATTCTGAAACTACTCTAAACACTTCTTCTAATGTTGTCATCCCTAGTACAGACTGAAAAACCCCGTCCTCGAGTATTGTCATCATCCCCTCTTCTTTTGCCACACGTTCTATTTCATCTTGCGAACTGCCTTTTACAATGAGCTCTCGAATAGTGCTACTAACTTTTAAAACCTCATGTATACCAACACGACTTGAATAACCGTCTGGGTTTTCATCACTTTTTACCGGCTTATAAAAAGGAATTTTGTCCCATGTT
>CAYZOL010000012.1:0-2363 GCA_964480325.1 uncultured Candidatus Saccharibacteria bacterium
CATTCTAAAGACCATTGCATACATACCACTTACTACTTCTTTTTGCTTTTCTGTAAGAATTCCGTAATCCCCAGCTAAGAGCATTTCAAGATCCCAATTGACTGCGCCTATGGGCGTTTTAAGCTGATGTGAGGCTAGTGACACGAACTCAGTTTTTTCCTTGTCGACTTCCTTTTCGTGAGTAATGTCAAAATTTACTCCTGTCTTTTTTACAACCTTACCATCAATGTCTCTTTTGATTAGGCCAAATTCCTTAATGTAGTGGATTGACTCGTCCGGCCACTTTACTCTAAAGGTATTTTCAAAACTATTGATATCTTTTTGGTCTTTGACGAGTCTGTATTCCTCCTCAAGTTTTATATAATCTTGGGGAAGAATTGTCTTGATTCTTTTTTCAATCAATGAAACATTGTCGTTGCTTTCCTTTTTTAATCCAAAAATTAAATACATTCTATCATCCCATGTAAGCAAGTTCTTTACTGTATCTAATTCCCAAACACCAATTTTTGCGGACTCAGTAGCGAGCTCAAACTTTTTGGTCACAGACAAAA
This sequence comes from uncultured Candidatus Saccharibacteria bacterium, assembly GCA_964480325.1. Taxonomy (GTDB): domain Bacteria; phylum Patescibacteriota; class Minisyncoccia; order Phycocordibacterales; family UBA9973; genus UBA9973. The sequence goes on from CAYZOL010000012.1 coordinate 552, forward strand.
TACGTTCCTCGTTTAATTTTATCTCGGTAATGTCTTCCTCATAAATTATGTAGCCAATTACATTTCTTTCCCCATCGAGAATAGGAGAAATATGCACGACTACATAATATTTTTCATTTTTTTTATTATGGTTGATCACCTCTACTTCCAAATCCCCTTCTGGTAGCTTGTGCTTCAAAAAGTCGAAATAAAATTCGTTATTTATCATACCTCCCCAAAGCTTAGGTGTATCGCCTAAAATTTCGGCGTGACTGTATCCTGTTATCTTTTCAGTAACTTTATTTGCGTATAGTATGACTCCTGAGGTATCTGTTATAACGGTTTGGTATGCCGAGTTTTCAATCGCACTGGCAAATATATTGTCTTGATTTAACTGCAGGTCGATAACTTCTTTGGTTAGTTTATTTATCATACTGCTACAAAGAAGACCTAACGAGTGACGCTTATTGATGCACTTTGCTCAGCACTAGGAGCACATACTGTTCTACGGCCATTAGCACTTTGAGCAATATAGTACCCTGTTCCATTTGTAGATGAAACAGTAGGATCAATAGGCATACCTGTTAAGTATGTTTCGTTGGTTGTAAGCACTGTAAGGTCAACTCCGGTGGAACATGTACCCGTCGCTCCAGCTTTACATACCTGGTTAGCCGCTGTAAGTGTACATGTACCTGTAGGTATGGTTGGCAAGGTTCCAGTGTCAATTGAATATTGATATACTGCATTCAAAATAGTGTTAACATCCACTCTTCTTTGAGCATTCCTTGTGTCACCGAGTTGCTTGTTTGGATTAATAGCAACAATAACTATACCAGCAAGTATTCCGATAGCAGCTACTACTAGAAGTATTTCTAGTAATGTAAAACCTTTTGATTCCCTCAGGGACAAATCCTTTGTTAAGCTAATGTTTTTTTTCATAATATAATTTATTAAACTTTTAAGGCACCTCCTGCCACGACGAGGCAGTTATCAATGGATTAATACTGTCTATTATAACAGAAACTTTGCGAATTGTATTATCCACAGTCCCACTAGCTAGGATTGTGCGACCCTCTCCACCAGTGCTCAAGACGGTATAAGTACAACTACCAAGGCCAAAGGTCAGATTACCAGCTCCGGTAAATGAGGTGGTTGTTCTTATTTGCTCCAGTGCCTCTTCTGCACAGGCGTTGGCTAGCCCTTTTGCCTGGTTTGACTGTTGTAAGGCATAACTCGTTTGAGAGAAGCTAAGTCCCAGTAGTAACAATGACACTGAAACTGCGACACTAATTGCTGAAACCACCAGTACACTTATGAGTGTTATGTAGCCGTTTTTTGTTTTTCTTGAATATAGGTTGTTCATGGTAATTTTTACGGTTGTCTAAGGGAGGCACTACTTGTGAATACCCTTGCATAATTATACTCATTTCTTCCTACTGTGTTGTTATAAGTTAAAGTGAATTGTATGCGCACCACTCCTGGAGTGTTGGCACGTGACAGATTGGAGAAAGTAAGGTTAGACATTGTAACGTTTGGATTTGTAAGTAATACTGCGCCTCCACCTCCTTCTGTTATTTGCATTGCACCGCTTGTAAGGCTAAAGACCGTAGGGTTTAGTACCGGGGTGTAGGTGTTTACTGAGAGTGTAGTGTTAGATGTATTGCCTGTTGTAGGGCTCACTATACTTGCCGCATTGCGCAGTGTTTGAGTAATTACGTCCTGAACATACAACCCTTGCCCCTCTACTTCTGCGATTGCTTCGTTTTTAACTCGCGTTTCAAGGAGTGTAGCCATAAACATCGATGTCGTAGTAAGGATCACAGAGGCTAACCC
>CAYZOL010000012.1:2463-16291 GCA_964480325.1 uncultured Candidatus Saccharibacteria bacterium
CCCTAACATATCATCTGTCCCTGCAGTATCTTCAAAGCCAAACAAACTCGGTGAGGAAGGTAAGGCAACATCTATCACTTGAAATTCAGCTGTGTTGCTAGTGTTTGCAAGATAAACATAAGTTCCTAAATTTCCCATATTAAGCGCTATGTCGGTTATGGTACCAGAAGTAGTCAGGGAGCCTGGAAACAGTGTTGGAACAACGGGGTCTACAACATCTGAGATATTTACAACTCTAAAAGATGTGCCTTGGCCCATATATAGGGTGCTTCCATTGTATGCAAGAGTTAGAGCATTTGCTGTACCTGGTAGATTCAAAGTTCCAGCAAGTGTGGGAGCTCCGGGTGTTGAAATATTTACAACCTGCAACTCTTGAGTATTACTATTGCTAGACAAATAAGCATAATTTCCAGATACTACTATCTCGGAAGGCGCTCCATTTAATACCAACCCAGATCCAGGAACAAATGTAGGTGCTGATTTATTCGTCACGTCAACAATGACAAAATCATTACCCGTATTCATTGCCAAATACGCATAATTTCCTACTACATACACACCCAAAGTATCTTCGACTCCTGCATCATTATAAGTACCTACAACAACAGGAGCCACCGGGTTTGAAATATCGATAATTTGCAGTTCCTCTGTGTCACTATTGTTGGCAACATAAGCATAATTCCCTTCAACAAAAATATTTTGTGGGACACCAGTCAAGTTAAGTGCGCTACGCGTCACAGGTGTTGCTGGATTTGTAACTTCAATTATTAAAAAGTCAGGAGTTCCGTCAGTACGAACCATGTATACGTAATTGCCTACAACTTGAATCTTAGAACCATTTTGATTCCCTGCTACATTTATATTTGACTCTACAAAAGGATTTGTATTGGACCAATTACCAATACTTGAGCGTAACCAGTTTGTGAAGCGAGTGGCAACTGATACAGTTCCATTCCGCTGTTGATTTTGTTGCCAAGTAACAGTACTTGTGACTAATTTCCTATTGGCATCTATAGTAGACACATCAATATTGCGAGTAAAAATTCCTGTGATGTCTGACGTTCCTGAGAAATTCCACTGGTTGCTTGCAGTATTAAGACCGTGTGTACCGTCAGTTAAGTTTGCATACCCAGCATCACGGATATTCCGTACTGCCTCGAGTCCTTCTTCTGCGAGCATTACTGCACGCATGCGCGAGCCGGATAAGGCAGTTGCTTCCTCCCCATACAAGTACACACCGGATAAAGTTGCAACTAGCATTGCAAAAATTGCAGCCGCCAACAAAACCTCCACACTAGAAAAACCGCATGAATACTCTTTTACAAAAAGCTTTTTTTTAAAAAATAATCGTGCCTTTTGAATTAATTGTAATTGTTCTTGTTTCATTAATATTTGATGTTAAAACAATATCGCCAGTGGTACTTGGTGTGCCTGTAAACTTTGCATACACAACCTCGGAAAGTCCAGATGGGGTTATGTTTGCCCCAAGGTCAAAAATCTCATCATAGGTATTGTCCCGCAAAAGGTAACTGGAACCTTTGAATAATACAATACTACCGCTTTCCACTTTGAGCCCCCATGCGCTATCACCTAAGGAAGCTTTTGAAAGGACTTGGGCTCTACGTGACTCTTGTATTACGGTTGAGGCAGCTATTGATAAATCGTTTCTTGTTTGAAAAGATTGGTAAACCGGTACACCAAAAAAAGAAACAATTGCAATAATAGAAACTGAAAGTAAAAGTTCAATCAAAGTAAAACCCCCAATACAATTTTTCAAAATTAACTTATTCATGACTAAAATACACTCCTTTAATGTAACTGCCCAACCAAACTATAAATTGGTAAAATTACAGCCAAGGCTACACCCACGACGCCGAACCAAACAATCAGTAACAAGATTGGTTCCAACATCACTGCCAGGTCCTTTGCAGTGGTGTCTGTTTTAACATCATAGGTCTCGCTAATTTTGATTAAAGTATCTGAAAGTGACCCTGACTGCTCTCCAGCCATTATGAGTTGTTGAGTAGAAATGGGTAAAAGTTTATTTATGTTTTTATACAAAGCAAAGCTTTTTTTAAATGAATTTCCTTCACCTATACAGGTAGCTAAGTGTGTATATAATGACCTGTATCTTATAAACGAGGTTGCTTCGGCAAGTGAATAAAGTGCCTCGTTTGGTGAAAGGCCCGCTTTCAGCAATGTACCCAGGAGATATCCAAAACGTGTAATTTCAGATTGTTTTAAAAGTGTACTGATTCCCGGAATCGCAAAAAGAATACCTTCCCCATACTTTTTTGTTTTATGAAAAAAGAAAACAAAATATATTATCGTTAAAATAATAATAAAGAAAAGCGGAACTGCAATAATTCCATAATCATTCATAAACGCTCCAAATGCAACCAACATTTTTGTAACCAGTGGTAACTTTACTTTAAGTTGTGAAAAAACAGTTGTTAGTTTGGGTAAAATAAACCATGATATTCCTACACCAATTATAAGAGTAAGGGAAACAACAAAAGCAGGATACAATACTGCCGAGCGAATCTTGGAAGTCAAGGCTCTTCTTTTACCCTCCTCTATTGAAATTATTTTTAAATTCTCTACTAGCCTACCGGACTTTTCTCCTAGCTTGATGAGCATGGAAACATGAGGTGAAAAAAGTCCTGAATCCATCAAGGTGTCTGAAAGCGATATTCCGCTTTCAATTTTCTTTCGCATTTGCTTTACTATCCTTTTTAACCGATTTGAATGAACTTCTTCTTCAACTGAATAAAAAGCATCCAACACTGGTATCCCAGCGGAGAGCAAAGAAGACAAATTCTCCAAGAAATAATCGACTTCTTTATCGATGCCAAAACGAGGAAAATATTCTAAAAGTTTTGCCTGAATTTTTTTTACAATTTTCAACATAGGTTATTTATTTGGAGGCAAAGCCACACGCAAAAGCTCTTCGAGGGTTGTTACTCCATTTTTTACCTTCTCTACTCCGTCTTCAAAAATAGACTTAGTGCCTTGATTTCGCGCCAAGTCCCACACACTTTGACTGGAGGGGTTTTTTAAAATCAACTCTTTAAGCTCTGGGGTCATCTGTATGATTTCAAAAAGAGCAGTCCTGTCCAAATACCCCGTATGGTCACATGCGATGCAACCCTTTCCTTTGTATAAGGTATACTCCTTATCTTCAAAAAATCCTTGCAAGTTTTTATTTTTTTCAAAAATACTTTTACCAGAAATAGACTCACTTTCTTTACAATGGACACATATTTTTCTTACCAATCTTTGTGCCACAATAAGCTCAAAGGTTGATGCAAGCAAAAAAGGCTCAATCTTCATATCTAGTAACCTAGGAATCACAGTGGCTGCATCGTTCGAGTGAAATGTAGAGAGCAATAAGTGCCCAGTAAGCGCAGCGTTAACGGCTATCTCTGCAGTTTCTTCGTCTCTTATTTCTCCTACCAGGATTATGTCAGGATCTTGCCTAACTATTGAGCGCAATCCCTGTGCAAAGGTTAAGTTTGTTGCGCTGTTTACTTGGATTTGATTTACTCCGCGCATTTTGTACTCCACAGGATCCTCAATAGTAGTTATGTTTACATCTGATTGATTTAAAATCTTAAGCAAAGCATAAAGCGTAGTGGTTTTACCTGACCCTGTAGGGCCAGCTACCATTATCATGCCAAAAGGCTTCTTAATAGCTTCCTCAAGTATTAATCTGTGATTTGGCAAAAAACCTAATTCACTTAATACTAGGCCCTCGATGTATGAGCTTAATATACGCAAGACTACCTTCTCCCCTTCGACAACTGGTACTATCGATACACGTAAATCAATCACTGTGTTGTCCTGCCTTCTTTTATATTGCATCGCGCCGTCTTGAGCTGAATAGTGCTCATCTAGTCTAATACCACTTTGGACTTTTATTCTGTTTAAAACATTCTCATATTGCTCCTTTGGCATTTTCGCTACATCGTGCAGTACACCATCAATACGAAAACGCACCAACACTTCTTGCGCACCAGGTTCAAAGTGTATATCAGATACATGCAAAGTAATTGCATCCTCGAATGTTGTCTCAAGTATTAGTGGTGCTATTTGCCTACCATCACTAATAATTTTAAGAAACTTTTTTTCAAGGTTCTTTTGGTAAGAAGACAGCACCGCATCAAGATGTTCCGGCAAAGAAAAAACAAAAATAACTTTCTTATTCGGAAATATTTTTTGTAGCTCGCTTTCCAAGCTTTCTTGAGCTGGATTATCTGTGGTTACAATGACCTCCTCTTTATCTTCTCGATACAAGACTACACGTAATTTTTTGGCTAAGTTTTCAGGAATTTTGGCAATTTGCTTACTATCTGGAGAGTTAGAGTCTAGGTCTGCATAGTCAACGTCATACGACTCAGCCAAGGCCTGCCCAATAATATTTTTGTTTATGATACCCTCACTCTCTAAATAATTTAATGCAGTCACACGATTAGCACCAGAAAAGTCTTGCGCTCTTTTTAGATCCTCGCCTCCAAGATAATTACCCTTTACCAATGCTTCTAAAATTTTTTCTTCGCTAATTCTCATAAAAATTACTTGTGTGAATTCATATAATTATTAACTTTTTTAATGACATCTAGAATTGAGGTATTTGTCTTATTCACAAAATCTATGGCACCCAATCCGCGTACTTTTTCCTCATCACTGGGCTGACCAAGATTTGAAAGCACAATAATGGGCAATTTTACATTTTGCTTCTTAAGGGCTTCCAGTACATCAAAACCATTCATTATAGGCATAATGAGATCAAGAAAAAGAAGGTCGAATTTTTCTTCCTTAATCATCCTCATTGCTTCTTCTCCGTTAACTGCAGATTTTGCATCGTATCCGGCATGCTGCAACTTCAACACAAGAGCATGCGCATATGCTTTTTCATCCTCTGCTACCAGAATATTTTTTTTGCCCGACAAGTTATCATCTGACACATATACATTATATCAGAGAATTAAAAATATTGGGTAAAGTTTAGTACCTTGTACTAGTCTTCGTCGTTTGTTTGTAATTTTCTCTCAAAATTTACGGGCTTTTTATACTTTTTACTTGATTTCATGTGAATTTGATTTTTGTACTCTACTACTTTTGAAGCACCAGTAGGCTCTTCTGCAAATACAGTAGGGCTACCGGTAAGTAACGCTAAGGCAAACAAACTAGTTGCTAATTGTCTTTTATATTTCATAATTTATTTTTAAATTATTTATAATGAGTACTTTATTTGACCTATATAAAGTATGTACACATTATATTTAACCCAAATGAAGTCTTTATGAAGAGAGGCCTCTCTAATACACAAGAGTATTTTAGTTAGATAATTTAGCGTAAATAGGCACAGTCATAATTACCTCCGTTCCCTTGCCTTCTTCACTCTTGATTTGAATTGTGCCTTTATGACTTTCAATAATTTGCTTGGCTAGTGTTAACCCCAGCCCTGCACCACTTGTGTTTCTTGAATGATCACCTCTGAAAAACGCTTCAAATACATTGTCTAGCACCTTCTTTGGCATCCCCACACCCTCATCTTTCACAACTACAACATAGTTTTTCTTATGAATATAACCATCTACGTATATGTTACCCCCTTCCTTAGAATAGGTGATAGCATTATTAAGTACGTTGTATAGCACTCTTCCAAGTTCGATATCATCACCAAAAACACTTGCCTCCACAATAATATTCGTCTTAATGTGTACGTCTTTTTTGTCTGCAATGGGTTGCATTTTGGCAGAGATTGTCTTGATTAATTGACTAAACAAAACTGCTTTATACATTTCTTTTTTGTTACTATCATGTTTAGAAATATTTAGTAGATGATCACTTAGAGATGAAAAATCCCTCATTTCATTTAAAGTACTTTTTATTATCTTTTTTGCTTTTTCTAGATCCAAGTCTTTATTGCGTAGTGCAACCTCTAGCCCTGAAATCACAATCGCTATGGGTGTTCGTAGCTCATGAGAAGCATCAGCAATAAACCTCTTCTGCTTTTCCATGTTAATTTTTATTGGTCCTAAGGTTTCCTTTGTTAAAAATATTGACACTACTAGCACAAAAACCACAATTATAGCGTCAATTACTAAAATTCTATTTAAAAGAATGTCCCTGGTTCTGTCTAATATCAGATTAATAATTCGCGGGTCAAGAGCAAAAATACTATCTTTTATTGATGTTGCAAAGTTGCTAAGTAGTGAATTATAAAGAGCTACGCTAAAACCCGCAATAATTAAAATTACTGTACTAGCGTAGATTATTATGAGTTTTAAGTGCGCGTCTAAAAATTCATCCGCATTGAGTCGAATTTTAAATTTTGTAACCCACCCCACGAATTGTTTGTATAATTTTTCCATTGTCTTTTATTTTCCTTCTCAAATTCTTTATATGAACATCCACAGTATTACTAAAGGACGAGTCCGCAAAATCCCATGCATGTGAATAAAGCATATCACGAGTAACTACTTTGTTTTTATTCCTCATCAGGTACTCCAGTACCATAAATTCTTTTAAAGTTAATGTAAGCGGCTTTTTCTTGTATTTTACTTCCCTGCTAATAGTGTTTAATTCAATATCGTTTAAAATGATAACATCAGGGTCAATACTTTTTGGCCTGCGAAGCAGTGCATGAATTCGGGCCAAAAGCTCTTCAAAAGCAAAAGGTTTTGCTAAATAATCATCAGCGCCTGCTTCAAGCCCAGCTATTTTATCTTCAGTGCTATCTAGCGCCGTCAACATAATAATTGGTACGGTTACATTCTTTTCTCGCCAATACAGGCAGACTGACACACCGTCTTTGCTTGGCAACATCCTGTCTAAAATAACCAAATCATACTCATCTTGATTAAGAAGTATACGCTTCTCGGCAGCTAGGCCGTCTTCGATAACATCTACTGCATAACCATCTTGGATTAGGCCTTGTTTGATATTCTCGGCTAACTTTTTGTTATCCTCTACTAATAAAAGCTTCATACAGGTATTGTATACCAAATTTATGAACTTTATATGAAGCACAAGCTTCTATTTTTCTAGGCATTTTTACCAGCTACCTGCCCAGTAGTCCAGCAGAGTTGTAAAGGAAAGCCCCCACTAGGTTTATTTATATGTAGTAAGTCACCTGTTACGTATAAATTTTCAAAAATCTTTGACTTCATTGTCTTCATATCCACTTCGGTTAAGTCTACTCCTCCATCTGCCACTACCGCTCTGTCAAAGCCCATAAGTCCTACAATATCCACGGGCAAAGCCTTAAGCAGAGCCACTAGTAGTTTGCGAGTTTCTTTTTTAACACTATGTACCTTTGTATCGGGATCTATATTTTTTAGTAACATCAAAATAGCACTGACTGTACCATGAGGAACAATATCATCTAGCACGTTTTTTAAATTTTTGTTTTTATTTTCATCAAATACTTTTATAATTTTTTTCTCTAATTCGCCCTCGTTTGTATCTGGATACGTGTCTATCTTTGCAGTTACAATACCAGACTGTAACAAGCCACTAACTTTGCCTGCACTGTTTAGTATAAGAGGTCCGGAAAGTCCAAAATGTGTAAAAAGTATTTTACCTGTTTTTGAAAACTTCTTTACACCATCGCAATAAAAAGTTATTTTCATAAACGACAGCGATACTCCTGCCAAAGACTTTACCCAAGTATTGGATACTGCAAGAGGTACAATGGTAGGCGTAGGAGCTTTTACCTTGTGCCCAAGCTCACGCAACCAATCAAAGCCATCACCAGTTGAGCCCGTTTCAGGGTGTGACATTCCGCCAGTAGCTAGGATGTATGACTTTGCAGTAAACACACTGTTGCCAGTCTTAACCCCAATAATTTTACTTATATTATCTTTTTTTTCTATTAAAATCTTTGACACAGGGGAACTGGTTTTGACTACCACTCCGCTATCTTTTATAAACTTTTCAATTACTTTATAAACGTCTAGCGCCTTTTCAGTGTAAGGAAATGCCCTTTTCCTAGCCTGGACTACAAGAGGCAACCCCCTGCTTTCAAAAAATTCAAACGTGTCCTTTATTCCAAATAGTGAAAAGGGGGTATACAAAAACTTTTCCGTCTCTCCATAATTTTTTAGTAAAACTCTTTCATCATATTCTGCATTGGTTACATTACACCTTCCACCGCCTGTGATTTTTAGTTTTTCACCTAGTTGCTTGTTTTTCTCTAATAGTAATACTTTTTTACCAAGGGATGCGCTTACACCTGAAGCCATCATGCCTGAGGCACCACCTCCTACCACTATTACGTCATAATCATATTCTTTTTTTGAGTCAGTGTTTTTCATTTGCATAAAAAGAAAATAGCCAAGGGTTCACTACTTCCTTGGCTAATCTAGCATAAAAACAGGTCGAAAACTATTTTTTTGCTACCTTCTTTGGCTTCTTTACTTCTTTTCTTCTACTATTGTTTCCCTTCGCCATATGAAAAATGTTACTGATAATACTTACAATTATATCATGACTATAATAAAACGCTACAACTTTTCTACAATCTCTCACCTACTTGTTGTCTCCACATTGCATAGTACAAACCTTTTTGTTCCAACAACTCATTGTGAGTACCGCTTTCACTGATTTTTCCTTTTTCCAAAACGTATATTTTATCCGCATGCATAATTGTTGAGAGTCTGTGCGCAATGAGTATTGTAAGGTGTGCTTTTTCAGTTGAAAGATTTTTTACGGTTTTTGTTATCTCTTCTTCAGTGATTGAATCAAGTGATGAAGTAGCTTCATCAAACACAAGAATTGATGGTGCACGTAGTAGAGCTCTGGCTATCGATAACCTTTGTTTTTCTCCGCCAGAAATTTTTACTCCACCTTCACCAATTACTGTATCTAGGCCATTATCTGCTCTTGAAAGAAGACTGTCACATGCGCTTTTATATAATACATCCAACATTTCCTTGTCGGTAGCATCCGGATTAACAAATAATAAATTATCTCTAATCGTCCCAGCAAAAAGTTGTGTATCTTGGGTAACAAATCCTATTTGTCTTCGTAGTTCATCTAAGTTCACATTTTCACCTGATACATCATTGTAATGTATTGTGCCTTTAAATGGTTGGTACAGTCCAACCAATAGTTTTACCAAGCTAGTTTTACCTGCGCCAGATGGCCCAACAAAGGCAACAGTTTCACCTTTATTGATCTCAAAACTGATACCTTCCAAAGAATTACCGTTGGTATTTTTATATTTAAAGAAAACATTTTCAAATGATAATTTATTAACAGTACCTAGTTTTTTGGGATGCTTTGGAACTTCCTCAATAGGGGTATTCATAATACTTGCAAACTTTCCAATTGAGACCTGAGTCTCTCTGTATGCAGTGATAACTGCCCCGATTTCTTGGAGTGGACCAAAGACAAAGAAAGAGTAAATATACAATGAGAAAAATTGTCCGAAGGTAATGGTTTTTATAAATACCAAATAAAGCAAAAATAGCAAGATTAAATTACGTATTAGGTTTATCATTGTACCTTGTACGAAACTAATACTTCTTACGTAGCGTAACTTTTTAAGTTCTAGTTGTAGTATCTTGTTTGTAGTTGAGTTTAGCCTTTTTATTTCTTGCTCTGACAGCCCTAAGCTTTTTACTAACTCAATATTTCTTAGTGACTCAGTCGTTGACCCAGCCAGTGCAGTTGTTTCATCCACAATACTTTTTTGAACTTTTTTTAGTTTCTTGGTCAGGACATAGCTTAGACCACCAATAACAGGAATTGTGGAGGCATAAACTACTGCAATACCCCAATAAAGTGTGGCCGCATAAATCGATACAAAAATAAAACCAATTATTGAGATGAACACTACGTTAATAAGCAAACCCAAATATTTCTCTGCATCCATGCGCGCTTTTTGAAGTACGCCTAGCGTCTCCCCACTCCTTTGATCTTCAAACACCTCATAAGGTAACTCAAGCGAGTGCTTTATACCATCCTGATACATATCAGCTCCTGAACGCTGGGTTACCATATTTAGGTAATAATCCTGAAAATTCTTTGCCACTCGTGATACAAAAACTATGCCAATAGCAAGCAATAACAAGTTCACCACGCCGTGGAAAAACTCCAAAGAGCTATATGACTCCGGTTTTGTTGCGTAGTCATCAATGATATGACGAAAAATCAATGGATCAATAAGTGAAAATGTTTGATTTATTGCCGCTAACACTAACACCCCCACACATAGTTTCCAGTACTTTTTTAAATATGAATATAATATTTGCATTTTCTGAACTTCACCTTCACTAGTGCCATATTATAGCATTTTTATTTTCATTTTGGATATCACTTCACTTGTTGGCACTATTCGTCTGCGTATTCTATTTTTAGTGGGCAAACCTGTAAGGAGCAAATATCCTTGCCATTTGCCTTTACCTATGGAAAGCTCAAGATGTAGTAAGTCTACTAGGTGTGGTTCATCTTTTACTTTGTATATCCTATATTCACCTTCAGCCATCAAAGATTCCTGACGATGAGGCTCTTTAGATAATGTTAGTAGCTCGCCAATTCCCTTAGCATTGGCCCAGAGATATCCAGTACCATCAAGGTACAACATTTTTTTCTTGTCTACTGTGCCAATTAACTTATATAAACCTTTTTGCACTAAATTAATCATTTTATTAAAATTATTTTTATATTTTTTTTAAAGTTGGTTCCCCTTTATATCCAAAATATCTATCACCAAAGTCTCCAAGCCCTGGCACTATCATACCTTGCTCGTCGAGTTTTTTGTCCATAATTTTTATTATAATATTTTCTTTTGGAATAAGCTCCGAAACGCGCGCAAAACCTTCCGGTGCAGAAACAATGCTAACAAAATAAATATTTTTAGAGTTGGCACCTTGTGATTTAAGTTTATTTATTGCCTCACAGGCTGACCCTCCAGTGGCAAGCATAGGGTCAAATATTATTATTATGCTTTCTTTGTTTATTTTTGGCAGATTTTCATAATACCAATATGGCTCTAATGTTTTTTCATCTCGCTTGAGCCCAAGCACCCCTATCTCGGCAGTGGGAAAAAAGTTAATTATAGAATCCAAAAATGCCATCCCTGAGCGCAGTATAATAACTGCAACAATATTATTAATTTGTAGATGATGAGCTTTGAAAAGTTTTTTTAATTTACGTGTAATGTCTCGACAAATTCGGTGCGATAAAACACGAAAAATTTGAGAATTTTTTGTCCTATCCCGTATTTTATTAATAGTGCGCTTTATCATTTATTCTCAAGAAGTTTAATTACCTCTTCATCTTCTACTTGTTCAAACTCTAAATAATGTGACCCTACGGCACCTAGGAAGTTCCTTGGTGGAACAAGAGTAATAACTTCATCTACTTCTTGCTCAAGCGCTTTGACGCTTTCATCTGGGGCAACCGGAACTGCCACAATGACTTTAGATGGCCTCTTAGCTTTCACTGACATAACGGCTAGGCGCATAGTTAGGCCCGTAGCTATCCCATCATCAATCAAAACTATAACTTTGCCCTCAAGGTTTGGAAACTTTTTAGTTCCTCGATACTTCAAAACACGTCGATTAGCTTCGTGTTTTTCCTTTTCAGCTTCTTCTTTAAGCCATGCTTCACTAACATGAATCCTTTCAACTTCATTACAAAGCAACATCCCATCCTGATCCACTGCACATATTGCATATTCTGGATTATTTGGATGACCAATTTTTCTAGTTACAATAATATCTAGTGGCAAATCTAGCTTATGAGCTACCTCAGCCCCCACCACCACACCGCCTCTTGGCAAAGCCAAGACCAATGAATTTGAATTACGATACTCAAGGAGCTCCTGTGAGAGCATCTGTCCTGCTTCACGTCTATCGCTAAACATTATACTTTTTAATTTATTCATAGGGCTTTCATTTTAATTCTCAAATTTCATCGTCGTCGTAATAATCCTCTTCAAAATGGCTCCAAGAAAATTCACTTATACTCCCGACAGGGGTTTCTTTTTTGTTTTGCTTGAGTTTCCTAACTGGGTTCATCCTTGCGTTTTTTACCTTACCCTCAAGACGAGGAGGCCTGGTTAAGTGGTTTGTACTACGTAAATGCCTTTTTTTATCTTGTATTTGTAAATTATTTTTTTTCATTTTATTTTATTAAAATTAATTTTTAATGTACGACCTTTGCACCCCTAGGGGTTGGTAGAGGGATTGTTGGCATCCTGTCAGCAAGTCCCTCTTACCTACTTTAATTATCATCCTGAAATATTTTTTTTGCATGAATATTGTCTACAAAAATAAAATAAAACACAAAAATTGCATTTGTAAATGCTTTTATAAAAAAACTCTTAATTTAAGAAGTTAAAAAAGCAGTCAAACAGTTACTGTTAAGAAAATCTAGAATAATGATGGCGACATTTTTGTTATCATTTCAGACTGAGATAAATGCCAAACAATATCAAAAAATGTTTGCATCGTGCGTTTTGTATTTGGATCCTCAATTAGAATCCCCGTTGGCAATTTTTTATTCAAAGAAATTATGGCAACCTTGTCGGCATATATTAATATAGCGTCATTGATGTTTATATTTTGTGATACAAATCGTGTAATTCGAAGATCTTGCGAGTCGTGTTCTTTAAGCTTTTCAGTAATATGTGTCTTTGGTGAAAGCAAATTTATTCTTAAAAAACTTTTTACTCTTCTTTCTATTAAGTCTTCCATATAGTCCCGCCCAAACATTTCCGCCCATTCATCCCAAGGTATTATGGCGAGGATATTGTGCTTGGTAGCTATCATATCGTTAAGTATTACTTTGATTTCATCTACACCATTAAATACCTTTACGATAGGCCTTCCACCAGCACTCTGGCTTAACGTTGAAAGTGTAGGCATTATCGCACGCAATGCGGCCTCTCGTTCTTTTTCTAGAATCATAAAACGCTCTGGGTTTTCAGCTACCCAGTAAGTATACCGTCGTTTAGTAAATAGATTCATAAGGCCTTCAGCGTGAAGCTTCTCAGCTATCATTTGTACACTGGTTCGAGGGAGGTGTACCTTCTTGGCAATGTCTGAAACAGTACATTCACCTAAACTCAAAGTAGCGAGGTAAACCTTTACTTCGTTTGGCTTATATCCCAATTTTTCAATTACTTTGGATATATGCATAACATCTAAATTGTAGCAAAAGATACCTCCTCTTGCACCATATCCTTAGATCAAATACTTCAATATTAGACTATCAGCGTAGCCACAAAAGCAATGATGAGGAATGTTAGGATATTATATGAAATGTCTGAGGCAAAACGTTTCCAAGCTAGTTTACCTTCAGATGAGCTCCAGATAATGTTTTGCCCAATCATCGGCACAGTAAAACATAGCCAAACAAATAGTACATAAAAATACGTAGCGCTCGCAGGACCGCCACTTATTTTTGTAAAATATGCAATAAAAGCAATAAAAAATGAAGTCAAAAAAGAAAGGAACATCTGTGCACCGTAACTCTTCCACATTTTTGGCTTAGCCTCGCTAATGAGTTTTGCCTTTTCTTCAGCTCCCAATTTGTCAAAGCCTAGGTACTGCATATGCAATTTACCCATCGGAGTCTTGTCTGAATACCAAAGAGTACCCGTAATAGCGCTAATAACTGCCCCCAGAAAACCTACCAAAAGTACTGTCATCATAAATTAAAATATTAGGTAATAATATGAACATATTAGCATAAATATTAGAAAAAGGGAGTTGATTTTGAACAAAAGCTATATTTTTTGAGTTTTTGTGGTATACTCATTTCTGTAATTTGGGGTATCGTCTAATGGTAGGACAGAGGCCTTTGAAGC
>CAYZOL010000013.1:0-3195 GCA_964480325.1 uncultured Candidatus Saccharibacteria bacterium
CTTCCGATCTCACTAGCCAACTTTGTGCCATATATTTCATCAAAATTCGACAACTTTATTTCAAACGATATTATGCGCCCTGTGGTGCTCCAGCAAAATTCTGTTTTTGATTTTAGAAAAATCATGGACGAAAAAAAGATTTTGCTTGTGAACCTTTCTAAAGGACGACTAGGTGATATTAACGCAAACCTTATTGGTCTTGTTCTCGTTGGTAAGATACAAATGGCGGCCCTTTCACGCGTTGATATGTTTGGCCAGCCGATGAATGACTTTTATCTTTATATTGACGAGTTCCAGAACGTCACCACAGACTCGATTTCTTCAATTTTATCTGAAGCAAGAAAGTACCGATTATCTTTAACTGTAGCTCACCAGTATATTTCACAGTTGGATGAAAAAATTAAAAATGCTGTCTTTGGAAACGTTGGCTCTATGGCTGTTTACCGTGTTTCATCTGAAGACGCTAACTTTGTTGAACAAAAATTTAAACCAACTTTTTCTGCAGCGGATATTATGAAGCTCGACAACTTTAATTCATATGTAAATATGCTAGTAAACGGTACACCAGTGAAGCCATTTAGCATGACTTCACATTGGAGCTTGTTGCCAAAGGGAAACAAAGATATGGTAGAAGATATAAAGGAACTCTCATACTTAAAATACGGTAGAGACCGTGATGAAATAGAAGCAGAAATCATGGGGAGATTTAATTCTTCAATGACGTAAAATGCGATACTATAACCCACACTAGTCCCGTATCAAAAGGGCAAGGGTGCAAAGACAACACAACCCCAAACCCCTTATCAGGGGACTTAGTGCTAACAAATTTAAATATAATTTCGAACGAAGGGTTTCTCCCCTGATAAGGGGAGGCCAGGAGGGGTTGTATTTTCCTCCTGACAAGGGGGATTAAGGGGGTTGTGTTATAATCACTTTATGAAAAAAGTCATTGTTGCCTCAGAAAATCCAGTAAAATTAAAAGTTGCAGAGCAAACGTTCAAATCAGTATATCCTGATGAAGAGTTTGAATTTATTGGAATCAAATCGGATTCTGGAGTACCGGATTAGCCTATTGGGGATGAAACAAGGCTTGGGGCTGAGAATAGGCTAAATTTTATTCGTGCAAAATATCCGGAGGCTGATTATTGGATAAGCCAAGAAGGTGGAACTTTCATCGAAGGAGAAAAGTATTATAACCGAGCCTGGATTATGATTTGTGATAAAGAAGGTTTTGTAAGCGAAAGTTCTACTGCACATTTTTATTTACCGAAAGGTATAGTGGCGCATATGAAGGGTGGCTTAGAATTAGGCCATGCGGGAGATAAATTTTTTGGAACTATGAACATTAAACAAGGCAAGGGGGTAATAGGCAAGCTTACAGATGGAATTTTAGATCGTGCTGACTATTATACCCAGGCAGGAATTGTTGCGCTTTCAACTATTAAACACAAAGATTGGTACGAATAGCAAATTTTGAATTTAGCTTACAATCTGCTAATATGTCTTTATTATTAAGTAACATTTTGAATTTATTATGACCCAAGAAAAAACACTTATTATCTGCAAGCCTGATGCAATGCAAAGGGGGATAGTGGGAGAAATACTAACCCGTTTTGAAAAAGTAGGACTTAAAATAGTTGGAGCAAAGATGTTGCGTCCTGATTATAATCATTATTATCATCATTATGAAAACATAGGAAAGATGGTCTCCCGAAGAGGGCAGAAAGCATTTGACGTAACACTCGAAATGATGAATGCTGGTCCAGTTATTGCTTTTGTCTTAGAAGGAGTAGAGGCTGTATCACTCGTACGGAAAATGGTTGGTGCTACCGAGCCAAAATCTGCACTTCCTGGTACTATCCGAGGGGATTATTCACACATGAGTTTTGCGCATGCTGATGCCAATGAAGTTGGTATACCAAATCTTATTCATGCATCAGGTGATCCTGAGGAAGCGAAGGCAGAGATTGCTCACTGGTTTGCTGAAGGTGATATTTTTGACTATGAAACAGTTCATGAAAAGTTTACTCAAACTAAAAAAGTGCACAAAAAATAATTTGTCAACTTGTCTTTAGAAAAATTTGTGGTTTTTTTGAAAAATTTCTTGCAATTTGTTTTTATTAAGGTAAGATTTAAGTAGGGTTATTTTTAATTATTACCTAGAACACTAATTTTCGGGAGATTCGATCAGCTTGGACCTTGGTCCATGATGTCTATCACCCACTTAGCTATATGAGCTATGGTAATAAGATGAAGATAGCCCTAAAAAGAAGCTGTATCCTAAAAGATACGGATTTTTTTTATTTATTTTTGATATAATCTACCTATGGACCGAAAGAAATTTTATACAAGGACTGCAATGCTGCTTTTTTTGATATTTATACTTAATTCATTAGCCGAAAAGTATCATCTATACTACTCAGTTTGGTATTTTGATATGATGATGCACTTCCTAGGAGGGTTGTGGCTTGGCTTATTTGCCATTTGGTTTCTTGCTACTTCAGATTTTTCGATAAAATCAGTTTTAAATATTGCGATAGGAGTTTTGCTGATTGGAATTTCATGGGAGATTTTTGAATTTATCTTTCTTAACATGTATGCAAAGATATCATTTGATTTAATGGACACGGTATCTGACATTTTTTTTGATTTGTCTGGTGGCTTTACTGCTATTGTTTATTTTTTTACTAGAATTGTACGTACAAATAAAAATACTGTATAATTGAGGCATGGCGAACGTTGCTAAATTGACTTTTTGTGGTGGTACAGGCTCTGTGACTGGAGCCAATTTTCTTTTTGAAGTGGAAGATAAAAAAATACTGATTGACTGTGGGCTAACCCAAGGCACAAAACTAGCAGATGATGTAAACTGGGAGCCTTTTCCTTTTGACCCTAAAGAAATAGACATCCTTTTTATTTCTCACGCTCATATTGATCACATAGGAAGGATCCCAAAGTTGATTAGTGATGGATTTAATGGATTAATATATTCCACAACTCCTACAAAAGGACTAGCGGGGCCAATGCTCGAGGATACAACCTCAATCCTAGCAAAAAATTCCAAATACGATTTAAATAAAATTTATACTGAGGAGAATCTAAAAAAAGCTCTCTCCCTTTGGAGATCATTTGAGTATCATGAAAGTATAAAAATTACTGAAAATCTGGAGGCGAAGTTATTTAATGCAGGTCATA
>CAYZOL010000013.1:3205-7011 GCA_964480325.1 uncultured Candidatus Saccharibacteria bacterium
TTTTATGGTAAAAAGTTTCTTTTTACTGGAGACTTAGGTAATAGTCCTTCACCCATACTTCCGGACACTGAAAAGATGACAGGTATAGATTACTTAATAATGGAAAGTGTATATGGTGACCGAAATCACGAGTCACGCGACGACCGTAAAAAAAGACTTGAGCAAGTAATTGAGGATAACTACAAAAGGAAGGGGACGCTCATCGTTCCAACCTTCTCTCTTGAAAGGTCACAGGAATTGTTGTTTGAGCTAAATGACTTAGTGGAAAACAAACGCATACCAGTTATGCCAATCTTTTTTGACTCGCCACTGGCCATTCATTTAACCGAGATATTTAAACAATATAAAACATATTTTAATGAAGCTGCGCAAAAAGCTATGGTCCATGATAAATATCTATTTGATTTTCCTGGGCTTCACTCTACATTACGTTCCGAGGAATCAAAGTTAATAACAACAGTACCCAACCCCAAGGTGATTATTGCAGGGTCTGGTATGTCCGTAGGAGGGAGGATAGTGCACCATGAAAAGCATTATCTGCCTGATCCCAACAATACGATACTTCTTACTGGATACCAGTCCGCGGGTTCTCCGGGTAGGCTCATCCAAGAAGGAGTAAAAAATGTCAAAATAAATGGTGATTACATACCAGTACGAGCTCATGTGGAGAATATTTTAGGTTATTCAGGACACAAGGATTCAGATGGGTTGCTTAATTTTGTTGCTGACATGCAAGAGTCCCTACAACAAATCTTTGTTGTTATGGGTGAGCCATCAAGTTCACTGTTTCTTGTACAAAAGATAAAAGACAACCTAGGCCTGAAAGCATTTGCGCCAGAAAGAGGAGAGAGTATTTTAATTAAATTTTAAATAAGAGTATAATCTTTATATGGACAAAGATACAAATTTTAAACATGGCCATAAACAAATAAAGATTTGTGTTTCAGGTGCGGAGGTAACAGGGCACTGCGGGGTGGATGCTCTAGAGAAGGCAAAAGAATTAGGAAAGGAAATAGCAGTGAGTGGGGCAGTGCTCGTCATGGGTGCTACCACTGGATTTCCACTTTGGGTTGCTATGGGGGCCAAGGAAGCTGGTGGCATAGTTATAGGCTTTTCACCTGCAGCATCCGAGAGAGATCATGTAATGCTCTATAAACTACCGCTAGACTACATGGACCTAATAATCTACACGGGCTTTGGCTACGCGGGTAGGGACCTACTCATAACACGCTCCGCAGACGCTGTTATCTGTGGCTGTGGGCGTATTGGTACAATAAACGAGTTCACAGTAGCTTATGAAGATAACAAGCCCATAGGCATATTTGAGGGTCCATGGGACACAGGCAACCAACTTAAAGACATGGTAGAAAAAAGTCACCGCCCTAACAAAAAAATAATTACAGGAAGTGATGCCAAAAAAATGGTAAGCGACATCATCGCCATGGTGGAGAAGGAAAAGTTGGAAGAATTTAAATTATAAAACAAAAAAACTTCCATTTCTGGAAGTTTTTTTGTTTTAGATTTCTATTTTGCCTTAGATATTACTCTGGCAAAAGTTTCTGGATTAAACTCTGCAAGTCCGGAGAGAATTTTGCGGTCAAGCATGATGTTTTTCTTTTTTAGTTCGCCCATGAGCTTTGAGTAGGTGATACCTAGTTCTCTTGAGCCTGCGTTTATTTTAATATTCCAAAGCTTTCGGTTATGGGACTTTTTGTCCTTCCTGTGTGCGAACGAGTAGTTACCTGCGTGTAGTAGAGCCTCCTTTGCTTGACGCTCCTTCGTGCTCCTGCCGTGGCGCATTCCTTTTGTTTGCTTTAAGACACTTCTCCTTCTCTTCAATGCATGTACTCCTTTTTTAACTCTTGTCATGTTAGTTTATTATATTAATAAATATTAGCTAAAAGGCATCAAGTGGCTTTTAGGTTTGTTTTTAATTACAAAATCCTGACCCTTTCGGCCAGCAAGTTGTGTTGTGCGAGACTGCCTCGCATTAAAATGGTTAAACCCAGCTTTGCGAGCTATGATCTTGCCATTTTTTGTTACTTTCAATCTTTTTGAAAAAGACTTATTTGTTTTCATCATAAAATTTATTTGCTTATTATTAAAGTTAAACCCTTCGGTCCTTTTTTGTAAGAATCCGATATTTTGTAATCCTCAGTTATCAAATGAAGGACTCTGTCCAACCGTTCCCTCAAAAATTTTTCATCCATATACTTTGCACGTCCTGCAAGAAAAAGTTCTACCTTGATCCTGTGTCCTTCCTTGAGCCATTTTGAAGCTGTTTTTGCTTTTAAGGCTAAGTCGTTTTCACCTGTGCCTATTTTTACTTGAATTGATTTTGTTTCAGATGCAGTAGCTCCAGCTTTGGCCTTCTTTAGCTTTTTGCTTTGCTCATACTGATATTTTCCAAAGTTCATTATCTTTCC
This sequence comes from uncultured Candidatus Saccharibacteria bacterium, assembly GCA_964480325.1. Taxonomy (GTDB): domain Bacteria; phylum Patescibacteriota; class Minisyncoccia; order Phycocordibacterales; family UBA9973; genus UBA9973. Next base: position 5,632 of record CAYZOL010000013.1, read on the forward strand.
TACTGGCGGATTTGCGTTTGGAGAGATTTCAATCAAGTCTAAATCTTTTGATTGTGCTAACTCTAAAGCCTCTTTTATGGACAAAACACCAAGATTTTGATTTGTATCATCTATAATTCGGAGTTCTTTAGCTCGTATTTGGTTGTTTATTCTTTCTCGCAATTGTTCTGAATGCCAAATAATTACTTGTTATTATTTAACATAGCTACTTGCAGTTTAGCCTATTTATGGTGAAAAGTCAACAAATCTATGAATATATGCTATATTTAGCTTGTTTTTAAAATAACCCTATGGATAAAGGATTTTTGCCAACTGATAAAGTATTAGTGCTCGATTTTGACCACACATGTTATGACACGGACGCTTTTTTGCTCTTTGAGATAAGGAATCGGATGATAGATACTTTTAACATACCGATAGATGCTTGGGAGGAGGCATACGAAGCCTCAGCCCAAATTGGGTATTCCTTGGAAAGGCACAGAGAGGAGCTAATAAAGATTTTGAAAAAGGAATTGTTCTCAGTCGAAGAAATACAAAAATTTGAAAAGGAAATAGATTTTAGTAAGTATCTTTATCCTGACACAATTAAATTTGTAAAAAAAGCTAAAGAGGAGGGATATAAAATAATGCTGTTGTCTTTTGGAGAAACTAAATGGCAAGACAAAAAGGTAAAAGGGTGCGGATTTGATAAATACATGGATGTTATTAAATATACTCGGGAAGCAGGAGGGAAGATGGGGGTGCTTAGGGAATATACTGAAAATTGTAAAAGAGTATTGTTTGTTGAAAACAATGGGCGCGACATAGATAATGTGCGAAGATTTTTGCCATACGTGGAGACATATTTTATGAACAGAGTTCCGCCAAAAGGAGCGAGCGACGAGGATGAAGAATTTATTAAAGTAAGATATTCCGAGTCACGCAAAATAGCGGAAAGAAAGACTAAATTAAATCACAAACCATGTCAGACTTTTGATGATGTAGATTTGTAATTTGTTATGGCCCCAGATGAAGTAATAAAAAAATTTTTTCCTAAATCTCAAAAAGTTACTGTCGAAAAATACGGTGGGGGGTCCATCAATTCCACCTTTCGGGTATTGTTCCAGGAATGTGATAAAAAAAATTATTACATTTTACAAAAAATGAGTTCAATTTTTGAACCCATAATGATGGAGGATATTGAAGCAGTTACTATGTGCTTACAGTCCAAGGGCATGATTACTCCCTTAGTTATAAAAACACCTGAGGGGAGCCTTTGCGTAGAAGATAACGCGGATGGATCTTGGTGGCGGATGTTTTCATATATACCGGGGGAAAGTTTTGAAGCAGTTAAATCCTTGGGTCAAGCAAAAAGCGCAGGTGAAATAATTGGCCTTTTTC
>CAYZOL010000013.1:7021-15366 GCA_964480325.1 uncultured Candidatus Saccharibacteria bacterium
CTTTCTGATTTGAAATATGAGTTTAAATTTAGACTTCCTCACTTTCACGATACTGATTTTATCATGCAAAAGCTATTGGAAACGGCAGAAGAAAACAAGGGCTCTGAGAAGTACAAGCTACTTTGTGATTTAGTAAATGATATTTTGGAAAGTTATAAAAAAATAAAACTTGGAATAAGTGCTAATCTTAAAAATAGAATAATTCACGGTGATTTAAAAATCAGTAATGTTAGGTTTGATCAAAGTGGGGAGAATGCTATTGCTCTTATCGACCTAGACACTCTTATGTTGGCGCCTATTTATGTTGAACTTGGGGATGCCCTACGTAGCTGGTGTATGCCCGGAGGAGAGGATGTAGATGTTGTAAGCTTTGATAAAGAAGTTTACAGCCAGGCCTTGAATGGGTATTTCACGACTGCAAAGTTTTTAACGGAAGAAGAGAAAGAATCAATTCCATACGGAGTAAAACTCATTACTTTAGAACTCTCTGCCCGCTTTGTTATGGATGCCTTTAACGAAAGTTACTTTAGGCTTGATTCTTCAAAATATAAAACTCTTTTCGAGCAAAACAAAAAACGCGCAGAAAACCAGTACGCGTTTTTCAAAGTATTTAGTGTAGAAAATTAATTTCTCGCTCGCCAAACCCCTTCGAAAAACTAATTTTCTGCTAGCTCGTCATCTCTTTTATGATTTGGTCCATGAGTAGCGCAGCAGGTAGGCGCTCACCGTCTAGTGGTACGAAATAGTCTCCAGTTACACGTGTTTTGTCTGCGGACACAGAAACTCCAGCTGCGTCTATCATTTCTTTGTCATTTAGATTATCTCCAATAGCTAGTACTTCATGTTCGGCAAGTCCTAAATAATTTCGAAAAGCAGTTAGGCCAACTGCCTTGTTTTGTATTCCTTTTACACCAATGTCATAGGCCTCACCGTTCCAGATAGCGTACAGGTTCTCTTTCTCCCCAACAATATCTTCGATTTCCTGCACTCTTTTTTCGCAATGTATCGTTATGATAAGCTCTTTTGGCTCAAAGCCTTTTACTTCTTCGTATCTTTCCTCTATTCCACGCAGTTTTAAAAATACATCTTTCAAATGCTCAAAGCTATTTACATGTTGGATTAACTCACCTTTGTTCCAAGTGGCGCTACCGTTTTCATAAGTTAGGCTCGTGAAAGGGAGAATGTCTCGGAAAACTTCTTGGAGCATGTATAGCCCTCGGCCAGAGTTTATATTTATCTGAAATCCTAGTTCTTTTAATTTTTTAATCTGTTCTATTTGCTCACCAGCTATATGCTTGGTTTCAAGAGTTGTTATGTTATTTGCTTGCTTTATCTTCGTCCCTCTTGGTACTAATACTCCATCAACATCAAAAACGATTAATTTAATATTTTTCAAAACGTCTTTAGTGAGTTCCTCTATGGGTTTCATTTCATTTTGTGTCATAAAATAATTATAACCCGTAGACCACTCAAATAAAAGTCTGTATAATTAAACCCATATGGGCATAGAAACACCTATCGAAACACCAAAAAGTATCCCCGAGAAGTTGACTGTAGAGAAAGTAGAACAGCTTCTAAGAACACAAAATATATACGAATTTCTCGGTATTCCTTCGAATGCTTCAAAAGAGGTGGTAGAAAAAAACAGAAGGGCAAAGATCCGTATGTTTCATAGTGACAAAAATACTGGCAATACCGACGCCTACACTCTTTACATCCAAGCACTGAATGCTTGTTCCAAAGTTCTAGCAAGCACGCAAATGAGGGAAAGGTACAATTTGTACAAGCCTTTGGTTATGTACTTTGATAAGGAAGATTGGTTAACGAATCCTAAATATATTTCTCCTGTTGAACACACATCGTGGTCACAAGCTTCTGGTGGCACTGGCAGAACTCAATATGCTCACGAAAAACCAAAAAGAGATTGGACTATCGAGGACTTGAAGTCTGTACCTGAAGAGGATCTTTATCTATTGCTTATAGCTGACCAAAATGCAAAAAAACTGTTCTTAGAAAAATACGGCGTCCAGGCTTATTTGAAACTTTCAGAAAACTTTAGAGCTAAGATTAAAAGTGAGAAGGTAACCAACAATTATTCACAGACCCATCAGTCTGCACCCGATTATGAAAAAATAGAAAAGGGCATGATGGAAGTTCCAAACGGTAATGATTTCAGATTTTATAAAACAAAACAAAGTACAGATTTGAACAATGAAAATATTCCGCAGAATATAAAATTAGTCCGGTATGAAAAAAGAGAAGAAAAGATTTTTGGTTTTAGGAGAGAGGTTAATGAAGAGGTGGAGTGCGTTGGCGGTCCTTATTCTTATGTTGTGAAAAACAATGGGCTTGTCCTAGGATACTCCTTCTATGAGAATGGAAAGTTTAAGCCCACCAAAAATAATGTTATCAATGAATTAAGAAGAAAGAATGAAAAGGCACTTGATGAATATCAACTTGGGTCCATTAATGATGGACTAAAAACTTCAATAATAAATCCAGAGAATTCCGATGCCCTTTGGGGTGGGCAACAATTCTCAGATGTGAAGTTTGTCAAAGAGGGTGTTGTGACTAAAATATACGGCCTTGTGCCTATAAAACCAGTCGATGGTGGCGAAAAGTATATGGTGTACCAATCAGAGTTAAGATTTCTCCAAGTTTCACTGGGGCATATAAGAGGAGACAAGATATTTTTCTATAAAAAATTGCCAGATATTCAAAAGTTCATAAGAGAAATGGAAGAAAGCCTCGTCTGATGAATCTTGTGGTAGTATTTACCTATGGCAAACTATGCGGAAAATAAAAAGGTATTCTTTAACTACGAGGTTATCGAGAAATACGAGGCGGGGGTTGAGCTCACCGGGGTGGAGACAAAGGCTGTGCGTGCGGGCAAGGCCTCACTTGAGGGTGCTTTCGTCGTGATCCGGGGAGGGGAGGCATTTTTGATAAATGCAAACATACAGCCATACCAGGTGAACAATACCCCAAAAGATTATGATACCCTGCGCAACAAGAAGCTCTTGCTGACAAAGAAAGAGATAACAGAGCTCGCTGATACTGAGAAAAACAAAAGCTTGACGATAGTGCCTATTTCGATGTATAATAAAGGGCACAAAATTAAAGTCTCCATTGCTTTGGTAAAAGGCAAGAAAAAATTTGATAAAAGAGAGACAATAAAAAAGCGTGAGACTGATATCGAGATCAGGCGTGAATATAAAAGATAGGAACTTTGAAAATTAGAAGTTAAGTAGTCCTGCTTCGCCAAGGCTTCGCAGGACAATTTTTACTTCGTAAAAATTGGGACTGCAAGGCATAGACAGGAGGCCGAATACTCTTGATGCATGTCGAGGTGAATGACCTCGTAAAAACATTCAAAAGCCTAATTGCAAAATTAGCATCAAAAACAGTTTCTCCATACTTTAGTATGAAGAATTTTGTTCCAGCATACGCTTTAGCGTAACTGGCGTCTTTACCATAGACTTCCGATATATGGCTAAAGGTGTAATATTTTCGGGACAAGCTCCGACACGGCTCATCGTTGGGGACCAAAATTTAGAGCTCGACTAGAAAATATTTCGCTCGCTTAAGAATTTTTTAGTTTAAACAAAAAAGCGCGCTACACATGTAGACTTCTTGGTTTTCACTTTCTGCACGGGAGTTCAATTCTCCCCAGTTCCACTGCTTCGCTAAAAACCTCCGCAATGGAGGTTTTTAGCTTCGCAGTGCGTGCACTTTGAAGCGTTTCGTAAAGAAGTGTGCGCACGAGAAATTCACGAAGTGAATGAAGCAGTGAGTCCTGCATAGCTCATAATGAGCGACGCAGGGCCACATGGTATTATTTATATATGTATTACGTTTATATCCTACAAAGTCAAAAAGATGATTCTTATTACAAAGGCATTACCGAAGATCTAAAGAAAAGAATTTATGATCACAATCATGGTTCGAATAAATATTCTTCTACCAAAGCTCCATTAGAGTTAGTTTGGTATTGTGCCTTTAAAAATAAAAATAAAGCTTTAGATTTTGAAAAATATATAAAACACGGTTCTGGTTTTGCGTTTATAAAGAAACATATTTTATGAATTCTAAGCGACGGCGAGTGAATTATTCCTGACCAATTCTCCAATCTTTTTGTAACTAAAAACGCCTCTGGGCGTTTTTGTGTTTTTGTGTTAATATATGACACATGGATTTGAATTTTATGAATAAAAATGAAGAAGAGAGGAAGAAGGGTAAGGACAAAAAGCCAGAAACAAAGTTTCTTGGGTCCCTTGCTTCTGCGGTGCTTATTTTTATGCTCATTACAGCATTATATTTGATAATTTCTGGGAGTAAATCAAAAGAAGTGGTAGATATTCCAGTATCTGAGCTTGCAAAAAATGTATCAGGCGGGGAGGTAAAAAGCATCTTAGTTGAGGGTGAAAAGCTAACCATCACATACAAAAACGACGAAGTAAAAACTTCAAAAAAAGAAACCGAGGCATCGCTCTCACAAACACTTTACAATTATGGGGTAGATAAAGAAGCGCTAGTCCAGACTGAAATCAAGATAAAGGATGAAAGTGGATTTATGGTTTTCTTGATGAATGTTTTGCCATTTGCTTTACCTATTATTTTTATAATATTTTTCTTCTGGTACCTTTCACGTCAAGTAAAAGGAGCAGGTATGCAAGCATTCACCTTTGGGCAATCAAAGGCTCGCATTACCGACCCAAATGACAAAAACAGCAAAGTCACCTTCAAAGACGTAGCAGGCGCCAAGGAAGCTAAGGAGGAGCTCAAGGAGATAGTAGACTTTCTTAAGAGTCCAAAAAAGTTCCTAGACATCGGCGCAAGAATTCCAAAGGGAGTAATCCTCACTGGTGCACCAGGTACAGGTAAAACATTGCTGGCGCGTGCAGTAGCAGGGGAGGCAGGGGTACCATTCTTCCATCTTTCAGGTTCTGAATTTGTTGAAATGTTTGTAGGTGTTGGCGCATCACGCGTACGTGACCTTTTCAAAATGGCTAAGAAAGCAGCGCCCGCAATAATCTTCGTAGACGAGATAGACGCCATAGGGCGTACTCGAGGCGGGGGATTTGGCGGTGGCAATGATGAAAGGGAACAAACTCTGAACCAGATCTTGGTGGAGATGGACGGCTTTGAGCCTACGGACAAAGTTATTGTTATGGCTGCTACAAACAGGCCAGATGTGTTAGACCCAGCTCTTATCCGCCCAGGAAGGTTCGACAGGAAGGTGGTGCTTGATTTGCCAGACCGTGCCGACCGTGAAGAAATACTTAAAATACATGCAAATAAAAAACCTCTTGCTGAGGATATTAACTTAAAGTTAATTGCAGAGCGTACACCAGGATTCTCTGGAGCAGACTTGTACTCTGTTATGAACGAGGGGGCTATACTTGCAGCACGTGAGAGCAGGAAGAAAGTTTTCCAGTTTGACCTTATTAGGGCAATCGAGAAGGTTATGTTAGGTCCCGAGAGGAAGAGCCACCTTCTTACAACCAAAGAAAAAGAAATAACAGCCTATCATGAAGCAGGGCATGCTATTGTGGCATCGGTGCTTCCTCATGCGGATCCTGTACACAAAGTTTCAATTGTAGCTCGCGGGTCGGCAGGAGGGTACACACTTAAGCTTCCGCTTGAGGAAAGGAAACTCCAATCCAAAAAAGAATTCCTAGATGACATAGCAATGTCTCTAGGTGGGTACGTAGCGGAGAAGATGATTTTTGGAGACCTGACCACGGGGCCATCTTCTGACCTTCAGGTGGCGTCAAATCTTGCTCGCGCAATGGTAACACGCTGGGGCATGTCAGATACAATCGGGCCTGTAACTTTTGGTGACGGAAGTAGTAGCTCAAAATGGGAAGTCAGGGAGGAAGGCTATTCACAAGTAGTGATGGCAAGTGTTGATGCAGAGGTTTCAAAAATAATACACGATGCGCTAAAGTCAGCTGAAGTGGTATTAAAAGAAAATAAAAAAGCCTTGGATGCTGTAGCCAAGAAACTAATAGAGGTAGAGACACTTGAGCAAGAAGAATATGACAAGGTCATAATAGCGCACGGCATAATTCCAAAAAAGATCGAGGAGCCAAAGGTAGCCTAGCCTTTGCCAAAGTTACTCGAACTATAGTATACTATATGGGTAGTATGTGTTTGCTAGTTCGATTTTATGGCTAGAAAGTTAGATAAACAAAAAGCTATAACTATGCGTAAGAAGGGCATGAGCTATAGCCAAATAAAAGATAACTTAGGTATAAGCAAAAGCACGCTAAGTGGCTGGCTTTATGATATGCCACTGTCTGAAAAGAGGATACGAGAGTTACAAGCCGATAGCCCGATTCGTATTGAAAAATATAGAAATACTATGAGAGCTAAGAGGGAAGTAAAAAACCAAATTGCCTATCAAAGTATTGCTAAGAGAATTGGCTCAATTTCGGATAGAGAATTTCTGATTGCTGGATTATTTTTGTATTGGGCCGAAGGATCAAAAACAAAAAACTTTTCTATTGGTCTTACTAATACGAATCCAACGATGCTCGTTTTGTTTATCCGTTGGCTGGGGTTTTTTGATATTCCAATGTCAAAACTAAAAGTTCATTTACATTTGTATTCCGATATGAATATTAAAAAACAAATGAATTTTTGGTCTAAAACACTTGGTATTCCACTCACGCAATTTCGTAAACCCTATATAAAGAAAACCACTTTGGCATCTATTACTTACACCAATGGTTTCGGGCAGGGGACCTGTTCTGTAATTTTAGATAATGGTCCAATCTGTGCCCAGGTTATGATGGGAATTCAATATATCCAAGATGTTTTATTAAAAAAATAGTAAATTGCATTTTAACCTTGTTTTGGTATAGTTGATATTGTTAATATATCCGCCTGTAGCTCAGTTGGTTAGAGCATCTAGCTTATACCTAGAGGGTCCTACGTTCGAATCGTAGCAGGCGGACAAAGTATGGTAGAAATTCTAAATTATCCATTAATAGTAGGAATAGGAAGTTCTGTAATTGCAGGATTAATTTTGTATTTCATTTTTGGTATTGGGAAAGACAAAAAAACAGAAAATACAAAAAGCGATTTTTCTGGTTGGGAGATAAAAGGAAACAAGGTGTCTGGTCAAGGGGCTAGTCTTGTCCAAATTAATTATCCTAAAAACGAGAAAGAAGAAAATAAAAGCTCTGATAATAATCTCGAAATTCAGAAAATACAGAAACAAAAGTTCGAAGAGAATAGGAGGAATTTTTTAGACCCAAGGAATTCTAACAGGTAATTTTACTCAAAATGAAACCCCAGTAGTAGAGCAAGCTCACTACGGGGCAGGCTCCTTTATTCGAAGTGGAATTCTGATACTTTCTCCTTAACTCTTTGTTTAAGCAATGGATAGCTTGAGAGTTCTGGGTCTTCTGTTATAAGCTTTACCGCTTCAGTGCGAGCGGCTTCGACCATCTTTAGATTTTTAATAGCTTCCATCCCAAGGTCGGTGATGCCCCATTGTTTAGTTCCGGATAGTTCGCCAGCACCGCGAAGGGTTAGGTCAAGCTCGGCTAGTTCAAAGCCGTTCTTTGCGGTAATTAATGCGTTCAGTCTATTTATTGTTTTATTTTTTGCATCCTTGTCCGCCGAAGCTTTAGCGTAGGTGGAGGCAAACACGTAGCAGTACGCTTGATGATTACTTCGTATTACGCGCCCGCGGAGCTGGTGGAGCTGAGCTAGGCCAAAGCGTTCTGCACCTTCGATTATTATAATAGTTGCATTTGGCACATTTACACCCACCTCTACCACTGAGGTAGCGCAGAGTATTTGAATATTTCCTTCAGTGAAATTTTGCATCACATCTTCCTTTTTTTGCTTGGTCATTTTACTGTGCAGTACGCCTATCTCATATTGCGGGAAAACCTCTTTCTTTAACCTTTTTGCTTCAGTCATGACCGCTTTCATCTCTAATTTTATCTCAAATTCTTTTCCTGGCCATTCGGCTCTGAGAGCCTCAGGCTCGATGAGATCTGGTTCATCAATCCGCGGACAGATAACATAAAGTTGCCTTCCATTTTCTAATTCTTTTTTTATTTTCTCATATGTATCTTCGCGTTTATCAGGAGTTATTATCTCAGTTATTATTTGTTTTCTGCCCGGAGGCATTTCATCTAAGAGTGATAAATCCAAGTCGCCATAGATAGTAAGCGCCAGTGTGCGAGGGATGGGGGTGGCAGTCATCGAGAGCAGATGTGGAGCAAGGCCATCTTTCCTGACTAGCTTTTGCCTCTGCGCTGTGCCAAAACGATGTTGCTCGTCTATAACTACCAATGCCAAGTCTTTAAACTTCACTGACTTTT
>CAYZOL010000014.1:0-14582 GCA_964480325.1 uncultured Candidatus Saccharibacteria bacterium
TTTATTTAAAATTTTCATTGCTTTATTATACCTTGTAATAAATTTTTCACAACAATAACTCGACATTTGTTTTCAACTAAAAATATGTAATACCAGTGTATCCCAGTATGCCGAGCAATGTAGTTACTATTAGCCATGCGCCTACAGCAATAATAAGACCTAAGCCCACATTGGCAAAGATACCTTTTGCCTTGCTTGCTTGACCAGAGTTACCACCAGAAAAAATCATCAAAAGTCCAGCATAACAAAACATCACCGCTGATATTGGGATAACTAAGACAAAAAGCACAAATTTTATCAGCCTATCAATCAAAAGAATAACGTCATTAAAAGTACAAGGGTTTGAAACTTTCCCCTCAGAGTCCTTCTCTGTGCCACAGGTAACCAAAGGAAGATAGTCCACTGCATAAGACACAACTGGTGCCGAAATAGTCAATAAGACTACGGCTATCATAATATACTTAATTATTTTTTTTGACATATATTATCTTCTTAATAATAAACTCATTTTGCTATTCGCATCTAAAATAGCTTCTTCAGTCTTTCTGTTGTTAGACAAAACTCCTTCTACCATAACCCTGAACACATCGTTAGTGTCATCTGGTGATGGGTCCAACCATGCCCTAGCATAAAGTGCAGAAGTATAAAATATTGGCTTGAATGAATCTGCTGGTTTAGCAGCTAACAAGTCCCTTCTTGCCGGCACAACACCAAGCGCATTTGCTAAATCAGAAGTGAAGCTACTGTTTACTAGTAAATTTGAAACTGCCACGGCCACGTCTTTCTTCCCTGAGAAAGCTGAGATAGCAATTCCAGAAACATGAGAAGCAGTAATTTTGTTATTAGTATCTTTAAGTTGTGGCACAGCAGCAACACTGAAATTCAAATTTGGATTTTTCCTTATCAAGGACTGTAGTTCACTTGCATAACCAAAATAAAAAGTGAGGTTATTTGAGGCAAACATGTCACTCGAGTATGGAAGTGATTTATTCCATGAATAAGTAGCCTTTAGCGGATCAGCAAAGCTTGTGTAAAATGACAACATGTTTGCCAATATTACAGATTTACTATTATTTATTTCATACAAATCAGAATAAAAATACCCACCGTTTCTTTCAGAAATCATTTTGTTTCCTGCCTGCATAAATAGTGTGGCAATTATGCTCTTAGCGTTTGCAACATTTGAAAACTGACCCATAGCAATTGCACTTTTCTCAATTTGAGAATCAGCGTCCTTTTTGGTCATACTTGGAACTAATGTTACTAAATCATCCCATGTGGTCGGTGGATAAACAACGTTATTATTATCAAAAATACTTCGATTGTAGTACATCATCAAAGGGTCAATAGTAACGGGTAGCGCCAAAATACCACTTTCCGTCAAAAATACTTCACCCGCAGATGCAAACGAATTTTTAAATGAAGCAAGAGAGTAGCTCGTATAAGGTATCCTATAGATTTTGTTTAAATAACCATAGGTTAAGTCCTCCGGAAGAAAAAACATGTCAGGCCCCCTGCCAAGCGCCATGGCTTCAAGCAGACTTTGTTTAAAAGAGTTTGGAGGTACATACACGTAATTTATTGCATAAGTTGGATTGCTCTTATTGAATTCCTGGAGAGATGCAGCAACCGCTCCGGGATTAACCGTACCCCACAGTGTAACAGTACTCACAGCTGCAACACTGGTGGATTGATTGCCTATCTTTATTATTCCAGCAAAAACCATCACACCAAAAACCCCAGCTGCAAGAAATACTATTATCACCACTAATTGAAAGCTATTTGTTTTCATTAAATTAATTCTTTATAAGTATAATACCATAATGATGATGTCCAGTATCAACAATTCTAAATAATTTAAATTCATTTTTTTCAAACAAAGATTGCACTTTTCCCACCGTAAATAAATCACGAGTAGTTTTGCTCACAAGTGCTGACTCCGGCTTCCAGTCAATAAGAAGAAGTTTCCCTCCGGGCTTTAATATTCTTTTTACTTCTTTGACAAATCCATCTTTGTTGGCAAGCTGAAAAAACACATTGGATGCCACCACTGCGTCCACTATATTGTTACCGATTTTTGTGCCACCGATTTTCTCTATGTCCCCCCACAAGCAGTCTAGATTTTTACATTTTTCAGCTTTAGCCTTGTTGGTTATTGTTTCTACAAAATCACGCTGAACCTCCACTGCATAAACTTTGCCAAGAGGCACCATTTGTGAAAGTAACAATGAATAAGTACCTGTGCCTGCTCCCAAATCTGCCACAATCATATCCTCTCGCAGGCCAAATAACTTTAAATTTTTTAATGGATTAGTAAACACTACACTATTATAGCATTTGATAGTTAATTTTGGCGAGGCAAAAAACTATGCACAAGTAACTGAAGCAATACCGTCTCCTGATCTAAGCCTCATTACAGTTACTCCTTGAGTTTGTCTTCCGAGATTTGAAATATCCTTTAGTGAAGTCCTAATGACTTGGCCATTTTTAGACATTGCAATTAACTCTTCCTCCTCCCCTGTTAATACTTTTGCAACAATTAACTTACCAGTTTTTGGAGTAACTTTTGCCGTCTTTATTCCAGAGCCACCTCTTTTTTGAACTTTGTATTCCTTTAGAGATGTTTTCTTTCCTAGACCATTAGCACTCATTGTTAGGAAAAAACCTTCTTTTTTGCCTGCTTTTATTACATCTACACCGATAACCTCGTCAGATTTTGACAATTTCATCGCTCTTACTCCTCCTGCTGTGCGCCCCATTTCTCTTATGTCAGACTCTTTAAATCGTATTGATTGACCTTGGGTAGTTGCAAGCATTACCTCATCTCCTTTTGTTGTAAGCAAAGCGGATACTAGCTGGTCGTCCTTGTCCAACCGGATTGCAATTATTCCACTACGCCTGACATCTTTGAAAGACTCACCAGACATTTTCTTTGCTGTTCCTTGCTTCGTAACTAGCATCAATGACACATTGGAATTTTTAAATTCCTTTGGCATTGGCAAGATGGAGGTCACTTTTTCATCTCCTGCTAATGACAAGAAATTCATGATTGACTTGCCTTTAGTGGCGCGTCGCCCCTCAGGAATGTCATACATTTTTATGTTATATGCCTTACCAAGATTCGTGAAAAATAGCACATCGCTGTGAGTTGAGCCTGAGACAAGCATTGTTATGAAATCCTCCTCTTTAGTTTCAAGGTCAATTACCCCCACTCCTCCTCGCTTTTGAGAATGATATTCACCTGGATCAGTACGCTTAACATACCCGCCTTCTGTAAAAACAAGAATGGTCTCCTTTTCAGGGATTAGATCTTCGTCTGAAATTTCCTTGACCCCTCCTTTTATTATTTTTGTTCTTCTTTCGTCAGCGTATTTATCACGTATCTCATTTAATTCAGTAGAAATAACTTTGAGCATTTTCTTTGGGTTTGCTAAAAGCTCTTTGATTTCTTTAATAAATTTTTGTTTCTCTGCAAGCTCGCTTTCAATAGCCTTTCTTTCAAGTCCAGCTAACTTTTGTAACTTCATTTCCAAAATTGCGGCCGCTTGTAGGTCAGAGAATTTAAATTCCTTCATTAAATTCACTTTTGCAACACTTGCATCTTTAGAACCACGAATTATTGTAATAACTCGATCGATTTTATCAAGAGCTTTCTTAAGTCCTAGTAAAATATGCTCTCTTTCTTCAGCTTTTCTTAAGTCATACTCGCTTCTCCTTTTTACTACTTCCTTTCGGTGCAAAATGAACTGATGAAGTATGGATTTGAGTGACAGGGTCTGGGGCACACCGTCAACAAGTGCCACGATATTGAAATTGAAATTTGATTCCAGCTGAGTGTTTTTATAAATATAGTTTAAAACCTTCTGTGGGTGTGCTCCGTTTTTTAGATCTATCACTACCCTAATATCTCTTGTGGATTCATCGCGCAAACCCTTAATACCATCTAGTTTTTTCTCCTGCACTAGCTCGGCTATTGCCATTATTAGATTAGCTTTGTTTACCCGAAAAGGGATAGAGGTAATTATTATTTGAGCGCTTCCATTTTTTAGTTCTACTATTTCTGCCTCACCTCTACAAACCACACCTCCACGTCCTGAAGAGTACGCATGAAGCATGTCCTTGTATCCGTAAGCAATGCCTCCGGTAGGAAAGTCTGGTCCTTTTATGAATTGCATCAAGTCCTCGGTGGTGGCATCATCGTTTTCAATTAAATGATTTGTAGCGTCCACTACCTCAGCAAGGTTGTGTGAAGGAATGTTTGTTGCCATACCAACTGCGATTCCTAGAGTGCCATTTAAAAGAAGTGAAGGTACCGCTGAAGGAAATACGATTGGCTCCTTTCGAGTTTGGTCATAGTTTGGACGAAAGTCCACTGTTTCCTTTTCAAGATCACGCAAAAGTTCACTAGAGATTTTTGACATTTTGGCCTCGGTATAACGCATAGCGGCAGGGTTATCCCCGTCTATTGAACCAAAGTTACCTTGTCCAAGTACCAGAGGATAGCGATAAGAAAAATCCTGCGCCATACCCACCATTGAATCGTATACCGCGGTATCACCATGTGGATGGTACTTTCCTAATACGTCTCCAACTACTGCAGCTGACTTTCTAAAACGTGAGGACGCTGTTAGCCCCATTTCACTCATAGCATAAAGTATTCTGCGATGGACAGGCTTTAAGCCATCACGAACGTCAGGAAGTGCACGCGCAGTAATAACCGACATAGCATATGCTAAGTAAGACTCTTTCATTTCTGCAATTATGTCTACTGGAAGAATTTCATTTCGTGGAATTTCCTCAACCACATCAATCTTTTTTGCCATATTTTATATACTATTGTCCTGTAATTGTTATTGCTTCCGACTGTGAACTATTGTCCGTGCCACCGACTATGTCATTTTTCAAATCAGCAAAGGGTTCAAGGTCACTTTTAAAATTGGAAATTGTTTCTGGACTTCTGAGGTCCTTGCCTAAGGTATATGCCCAAATAACAATTAAAATAATACCAAAAAATAATGTCAGTAAGTTCAAAATACCCTTCTTTACGTCGTCGGGCTGTCTTCTTAAGTGGTGTACAATTTTTCTTACTTTTTTCATTTAATTAAATATTATCAAAAAATTAAAATAAAATTTATCCTTGAGCTGATAATACCACAACCTCACCTTCTTTGCCCTCTAAATCCTTTTTCTTGATTGTGAGTTTATCAACTTCCTCAGCTTTTTCCTCACCTAACTCCTTCAAAAAGGATTTCAGAGATGCCGAGTCGTAGTCCATTGGTATAATCAGTTTTGGTTCGAGTGTAGAGGCTAGCTTTGCTGCTGACTTTGCGTCTAGTAAGCCATTTCCACCAATAGGTACAAAAAGTATGTCTGGTTCTGAAATGGCCTCATGTGCTTCTTTAGATAAATTCATTTCTGAAATAGCTCCTAAAAATAGGATATCTATCCCATCTACTGACAATGAATACATTGTGTTGATGTGACCTAAATTATTCAATCCAGAGGAAGATCTAAGCCCTTTAACAAAAATCTCTTTTACTTCATAATCTCCTGGGCCTGATATGATGAATGGATTTCTCTCTCCATGTGAAAGTTGATCTGTACCATTGTAGTCTACATGGTTTGTGGTTACAAAGGCCACATCAGCACCAAAATGCGTATTTATCCCTGATTTGGAACTTTTGCTTACAGGGTTAAAAGCAAGGACGGTGTCGCCTTGTGCCATTTTGAAAAACTGCTTACCAAAGTATGTAATTATCATTAGTTCCGATTATAACAAAAAGACCAACAAAAAGAAATACACCAAACTTACTTATCCCTTGCATTTTTGTATTTTTGTAGTAGTGTATCAGTACAACTAAATATCTTTACAAGCATGGATTAGGGTAACCCTAATAAAGACTAACAAAGTCTAAATTAGAACCTAAACCTTATATCCGCTTATATTTTATATAACTGCGGATTTTTATTTAGATTAATTATTATGAAAAAAGAAGAGGAAAAAGAGGCAATAATGGCAACTGACACTAGTGGAGAAAATCCAGTACTAAAGTCAATTGCAGATAGAAGCCAAGTAAAACCTGAGATTGGGTCACTCATAGAAGGACCAGTAATTTTAGTAGAAAAATCATCTGTTTATGTAAACTTGGCGCCATTTGGTACCGGTATTATATTTGGAAAGGAATTTATTAACGCTAAGGATATAATAAAGAAAATAAATCTTGGTGATAGTATCAAAGCAAAAATTGTTGAGGTAGAAAACGAAAATGGATATATTGAACTGTCCCTCAAGGAAGCAAAGCAGGCACTAACATGGAGCGAAGCTGATAAAGCCATCAAGGCAAAAAGTGTCTTGGATCTAGAGGTAAAAGATGCAAACAAAGGCGGATTAATCCTAGAATGGCAAGGAATACAAGGATTTTTACCTGCTTCACAGTTGAAAGCTGAACACTATCCAAGAGTACTAGACTCTGATAAAGACAAGATCCTAAAAGAGCTTAAGAAACTTGTTGGTCAAAAAATACCAGTAATGATTATTTCTGCTTTGCCAAAAGAAGGAAAACTTATTTTCTCTGAAAAGAATAATGACCCAGAAGAAAAGAAAGAAATATTAAACAAGTACAATGTGGGCGATGAACTAGAGTGCACCATAGCAGGCATTGTAGACTTCGGAGTATTCCTAAAGCTAGAAGACGGATTAGAAGGCCTTGTGCACATTTCAGAACTTGATTGGGGACTGGTTGAAGACCCACGAGCAATGTTTAAAGTTGGAGACTCAATTAAAGCAAAGGTTATTGAAATCAAGGATGGTAAAATATCACTATCAATAAAGGCCTTACTTGAAAACCCATGGAAGGAGTTTGAAGACAAATTGAAAAAAGGTGACATCATTAAGGGTGTAGTAATTAAATACAACAAACATGGAGCGCTTGTTTCTATAAAGGAGGGAGTGGCTGGGCTTGTTCATAACTCTACCTTTGGTGGCGAAGCAAAACTCAGAGAGACCCTAGAACTTGGTAAGAACTACAATTTCCAAATCACTTTGTTTGAACCAAAGGAAAACAAAATGACTTTGGTTTACTTGGACCAAAAGTAATTCTAGCTTTTAAAACAAAAAAAACACCTGGATTCAGGTGTTTTTTTTGTTTTAACGTTTTAAGATGCTTATTAATTAAACTTTATCTGGACTTATTTCCTCTTCACCTATAATGTTCATAACTTTAAATATCTTCGTCTTGTAGTTAGGCACAATACTAGGAGGGTTATATGTGTCTATTATTTTTTCAGTTGTTTTACCGTCATAATGATGTGCAGTTTTTGGATTATTTCCTCCCAAATTTTTAGCTACAGTTTCGATAGATTCATTAAAGCTATTAAATCAAATTTTACAGGAACCCCAACCAAATGGGTTAAATTTGTTTTCAGGTTTTAACCTTTTGCATAAATTCCTACCTCCTGTTGTCTCAATAACTGAGATAGCTGGCAATAGTCTCCAGTCGAGATTGTTCTTTTCGGCTTCAAGCACCATTTTCATCCCATAGCCTACAAGGGGCATATTGTTTGATTCAAAGTAAGCATCAATGGCCTCTGCCTTAACTTGAATGATTTGAGCTTCCTGATTATTCTCTTGGTTAAAGTTAAATAATCCTGAAACTTCATTATTTATTTTTTGAGATAATACGATTTTAGTATCTGTATCTATGCTATTACTACTTGTCGGAACACTACCGAACGGTAATGATATCGACAAAATTGGTAGTAATACCAAAGAGTTTGCAAATCGTACTATTTTATTGTTTTTCATAAGATAGCGGTTTTGCCCCGCCAAACCAAAAAGCTGTATAAAAACAAAAAATCCTTATTAACAGGCTATCGCCTATCCTAAGGAATTAATTTAATAGTAGCACTTTTGACCAAATAAGTCAATAGTTAGGACACATTTTCCTACAGTGTCAAATACAAAATATCCTTATAAAGTAAGGATATTTTGACTTGCCTATATTGACAATTTATTTATAAAATTGCATAATTTTTGTATTGTGGACAAGGCTAATTGAGTACAAAAATTTTGTCGGCAACCTTGTATGCCTCCCCCGCCCCCATGGTGACAAATACGTCCCCTTCTTTAAGATTTAGACCCTTCAAATACTCTTCAGCTTCCTCAAAACTTGCAAAGGACTGGCATTTCTGGCCTAATTTGGAAACTTCTAAGGCTAAAAGTTCACTTGAAATCGTAGGGTCAGGCGCCTCCCGAGCAAAATATATAGGCAGAAAAAGAACCTCATCTGCATCACCAAAGGCTTTTACAAAATCAGCAAAAAGGGCCTTAGTCCTCGAATACAGGTGAGGCTGGAACAATACCGTTATCTTCTTGTTTGGATAAACTTCTCTTAATCCCTGAAGACTGGCCCGGACCTCTGTCGGATGGTGAGCATAGTCGTCGTATACAATTAACCCACTTTCAGTAACTCCCTTTTTCTCAAGCCTACGCCAAGTTCCTTCAAAGTTGGCAAGAGAATTCTTGGCCTTATCTTTGTCTATCCCTAGCACTTGTGCGAGCGCTAATACACAAGCAGCATCTAGCCTGTTGTGCTCACCAGGGACAGAGAGCTTTGGTAGCTCATCAAAATAGTTCATGTAATTTACTATCTCACCCCTATACCCTTCTGATATTACTTGTAAGTTCGTGTTAACAAAATTGCATATTACAGTACTTTTGGTTTTGAAAATCAATTCCTTGAAGGCATCCTCAATTTCTTTCAAGTCTTTGTAGGTTTCAAAGTGGTCAGCCTCAATGTTGGTTATAATTGTAATGATTGGATCAAAATTTAAAAAATGCCTGTTGAATTCGTCTGCCTCAACTACTAATATGTCACTTTTACCCAAACGAAAGTTACTATTAAACTTTTTAACAAATGAACCTACCGCCACCGTAGGGTCTAACCCTGCGTCAATCAAAACCTCTGCCACCATGGCAGTTGTAGTTGTTTTACCGTGAGTTCCTGCTATGGCTATTACTTTGTAGTCCTTTGCGAACAAACCCAATGTCTCGAAAAAACTCAACACGGGTTTACCTGTGTCTTTGGCGCTTTGTATTATTTCAGGTCCTCTGTGTGGCCATGCATCACTATAAACGTACAAATCAGCCTCCGGCACACTCTGACCCATTTCGTCTTTGAAAAAGACCTCAATACCAAGCTCTTTTAATGAGTCTAAGGTTTTACCTGATTTTTCATCATTTACTCCACTTGCCAGCATCCCCTTTGCTTGGGCAAATTTTGCCAAATAAGATATCCCAATTCCCCCAATACCGATAAAAAACACTTTTTTAATTTTTGATAGCTCTATATTGTTCATGTTATTTTTTATCAAGCAAACTTGCTAAATCCAACTCGTCTAATTTCCTTATTATAACAACTTTTTTGTCCTTTATGGATTCAAGCATATTGATCATTTTATCCCTATTTCTTTTGTTCCATGTGCAAACTCCTTTAAGGTAACTAAACCTAATTTTCTCTTTACTTTCTTCTGGATGTCCTAGTCTTTTGTCTAATCCTAGTTTAACTCTGACCATTCTCCTGAATATTCTGTATAAGCGTAAATATGTAGGGACATCAATAAAAATAATCAGGTCTGCCCACTCTATGCGGTAAGGTATTGCAGAAGAAAAATTACCATCGACTACCCCCTCGCTTTCTTTCAAGAAAACCTCACTGATTTCTCGCCAAGTACTTTTGTCCTTGAAACTCCAGTCAGAATTTAAAAACAAATTGTCTAAATGATACACAGGATAATGCGTATACCGAGCAATCCTGTTCGCTAGCGTAGTTTTTCCAGACCCACTTCCTCCTAAAATTATTATTTTCTTATACATTTGGTTCAGAGTGATTGGTAATATAATCTCTCAACTTCTCTAGTGCTATCTTGTGACTTCTTAAAGAAAGGACCTTCTCCGGTGCCATTTCCCCATAAGTTTCATTATGCCCTTCGGGAATGAAAATTGGGTCCCAACCCCAGCCTTTTTCTCCTTTAGGTTCGCTAGGTATAGTTCCTGAAATTTCTCCCTTGAAATGAATAGCCTCCGTGCCATCAAAATAAGTTATGACTGTTTCGGTTCTGATTTTATGGTCATCAAAACTGTTAGCAATTTCACATATCTTTTTTAAGGTAACCCTTTCCCAAAACCATTTAATAAGTGGCCCTGGAAAGTCATTAAGGCAATGAATATAGATAGATTGATCAAGCACAAAAAGAGGCTTGTTTACTTTGCTCCATGCTTGCCGCACTTTATGATCGGCAATTATTATGGGATCAAGTTCCTGTATTTCATCCAAGTCTATATCTGCATGCTCAAGTTTTATACCAAGGATACCCTCCGCCTCCCTTAATTTATTTTTATTACCTGTTACAAATGTTATGTTCATGTTACTTTAATTTTGGATAAATCTGGACTTATTACTTTTTTGTTTAATTTCAGAATATTTTAAAATTTTCAATCAGCTTAATATTTTAATTAAACTACTTTTTGCTTTTATTAGCTCATCTGGAGACTTTGCAACGATTAGTTCATCAAATTCACTAGATTCAGGAGGTTGCATTCTACTTCGTTGGTTTATAATCAACTCCTTGAAAGATTTTGATGTTCGAAGAATGTTAGTAGATCTATCCGAAATCTCAGCTCTACTTAAAATTAATTCCTCGGGAAAATCAAAATATAAACCAACCACTTTATACCCAAATTTTTTACACAGGTCAAAAACCATAATACGACCTTTTTGCCACATGTTTGAATTTGAAAGAACAATTGGCCTCCCTAAAGATAGAGCAAACTCTAAAAAGAGTAAAAAAGTTCTGTATTTTAGAGACACATTGTCGAAGTTACCGTTGTGTTCTTGGTCATCAAGGTTGCTCAAATCAGAAAACTTTTCTTTCATAAAGACAGCAATAGGATCAGCCTCAAGAACTAAAGCATTGGGCACTTCGTCTTTTAGCTTAGCTGCAAAAGTTGTCTTGCCACAATGCGTTTTGCCTATAAGCATTATTAAAATTTTATCTTGTCTTTCCATATTATTTTAATTTTTTTATAATTTTCACAAACAAATCATTCCTTTCATATTCATTCGCAAACAGGCCAAAAGAGGCAAAAGCTGGGGAGAATAGGATGGTGTCACCACGCTTGGCAGATTTGATGGCACTTGTAACTGCATCTTTGAAATCTTTAGCTTTACAAGTTTTTACCCCGCCTCTACGGCGGATCGCCGATGAGGCGATTTTTTCTAGCAACTCATCGGTACCAGTGCCAGGAATTAGGAAAACTTTCTTTGGATATTTGTTTAATGCCTTAACAAAATTATCTAGCGGCACTTTTTTAGTCGTCCCGCCACACACTAAAATAAGGCCCGTCGGGTGTTGGACACCCGACAGAGCCTTAAGCCCAGCAATAGTAGCCTCGGGGGTGGTGGCATTGTTGTCATTGTAAATTTTTATACCCTTGTATGTTCGTAAAAGTTGTAACCTGCCTTCAACACCCTTGAAACTTTTAACAGATTTTTTAATTTTAGATTCTGGAACACCCATTACTTTAGCAACTGCGACTGCGCAAGCAAGATTGGCCCGCTGGTGCTCCCCTGGCACTACAAAACTCCAACTTGAAACATCCTTTGGATTTGCAACGACAACTTTACTTTTTATATCTTTCGGCAAAAGCTTTTGTACCTCCTTTTGGACTACTAATACATCACCTTCATTTTGATATTTAAAAATATTCGCCTTATCGGAAAAATACTGCTTCATATCCCCTTTGTAATAATTCATATGATCCGACATGAAAGTAGTAAACACTGAAATATGCGGAGAAATTTTTGACTCTCCGAAACCTTGTAACTGCCATGAATCAAGCTCAGCAACTAATACATCTCCAGCTTTTACTTTTTTTAGAAAAGGTAAGGTCGATACGCCACGGATGTTGCCACCGAGAAATATATTTTTACCTCTCGTGTTCTCTTTTAGAATATGGTGGATGAGCATAGTCGTCATACTTTTACCACGAGTGCCGGTAATGCCAACCACAGTGACTTCAGGGGCAAGTTTGGCAAAAAGAGACACATCCATCTCAATAGGGATATTGTTCTTTTTAGCCTCGGCAATATAAATAGAATCAAGTGGCACACCGGCGGACTTAATCACCATATCTCTGTCTCTGAAATCCTCTAGTCTATGTTCTCCCAGAACGTATTTTATACCTGCCCCGTTGGAAGCTTGCTTCCCTTCGGGGTTTTTGAACTTTTTGAGTGCTTTAAGTGAAGTAGCCAACTGCTCACTTGTCTTTAAATCAGTGACTATTAAATCAGCCCCACATTCGGCCAAAAACTTCGTATAACCCAGCCCCCGCCCCAAAAGCCCAAGCCCCATCACAGTTATCTTTTTGCAACTAAAAAATTCTTTGTAATTATTTGTTGCCATAGTCAAATGCGTTTTCCAACTCCTCTCTGTCGTCAAAATGATGCTTCACGCCTTTTATTTCTTGATAAGTTTCATGCCCCTTACCGGCACACAAAATAATATCCCCCTCACTTGCAAGTTGCACTGCTTTTTTTATTGCTTCATGCCTGTCTACAATACAAATTACTTTTTTCTCCACCTCCTCCGTCAAATCCACCATCATTTGATCTATAATCTTCTCAGGATGTTCACTACGAGGATTATCCGATGTAAATATTGCAATGTCTGAAAGAGTAGCACCTAACATACCCATTATCTTTCTTTTTATTGGATCTCTGTCTCCTCCACAACCAAAAACTGAAATTATTCTACTTTCTTTTGGCTTTAATTCTTTTATTGTTAGGAGCACTTTCTCTAGCGCATCTGGAGTATGCGCATAATCAACAATGTTAAGCACCCCTCTAGTCACAAAGTGCTCGAACCTCCCTCGCGGTGGTTCAATATTTTCTAGGATTTTTACCACTTTCTCCATATCAAAACCAAGCAAATAACAAGTACTGTAAACTGTAAGCAAATTGTATGCGTTGAACTTACCTAATAGATGCGAATTTACCAATTGGTTGTTAAACTTCATTTGCAGACCATTAAAGTCTAGCTTGAGTATTTCACCCAAAAAGTCTACCCCTCCGTCAAATCCGTATAAATACTGTTTTGCTTTTATACCTCTTAGCATTTCATTGCCGTGCTTGTCATCCTTGTTTGAAAGAGCGAAAGCATTTTTTGGAAGCATTTCGAAAAACTTCTTTTTGGCCAAAAAGTAGTTCAGTAAATTTTTATGATAATCCAAGTGGTCATGAGTGAGGTTTGTAAAAATACCTCCAGTAAAATTTATACCTGATACCCTGCCCTGATCCATAGCGTGTGAAGATACCTCCATAAAAACATACTCACACTCTCTCTTTACCATTTTGTTCATTAGCCTGTTTAGATATATAGCGCCTGGAGTGGTATTAGTAGCAGGGATAACCTCAAGATCAATAATATTCTCCACCGTTCCAATAAGCCCAGCCTTATAGCCTAGCTCCGTGGCTACCCTATATAGTAACGTAGCTGTGGTTGTTTTACCATTTGTCCCCGTCACCCCTACAACCTTGAGCTTCCTTGAAGGATTGCCCCAAAAATGCATTCGTGCAAGAAGTGCAATAAACTTGTTTTTAAATATTTTTAACTTCACCTTTAAGCTATTTTTCATTTAATTAAATAAATCTACTAGGTAAGTATCTACTATGCGTTGGTCCAAATCGTAGAAACTCATATTATCATTATGGAGCCTCGTTGCAAGCATTATACCCACAAACCGCCAGTGCCATGGCTCAAACTTATAATAAACATTATCAGCCGGATATGAAATAACAAACCCAAAACGATATGCATTATTCTGAAGCCACTGATACTCTGGAGTTTTCTCAAAACCCACAAGTGCGCCTGAGGTTTTAACAGTTGTGAAATCTATGGTGGTGCCGAGCTGGTGTTCAGAATATCCTTGATCCGCGGAGAACCGATTCGCAGTGCCAGCACCATAGGTGACTGTATAATTTGATTTTAATGTGGACTGTGTGCCAAAGGACCGATACGCAGACTGCACCCTTAACCCCATGCCATCAGAATTGGCAGTTAACAGCATTGCCTCAAGATATGGCAAAACATTACTATGAATTTGGAAATTGGAACTTGTAGAATTTAAATATTTCGGATCGATATTACTAAGCGAGATAGGCACATAGTGCTCGTTTAGAAAATAATTTTTGGAATACTTTTTCAGTAGCTCTTTGTCTGTGGCAGAGAGCTTGGCCAAGTCCGTAACTGTACTCATGATTTTATTGAATTCTTCAGTTAGTGAATTGTTCCTACTTTGCTCGGAAAGTAGGACCTCGGTCAAAGTGGTCTTTGCCCCTAGAAAATTGTTTTCCAACTCGGCAACTTTTTTATCATTTTCCTTTTGAGCATTTTCAAGCAATTTAGCCTGGCTCTTGGCCTCTTTTTCAATCAAATCAAACCTCTCTTCGGTGTATAAGAAAAAGCCATAAAATCCAGCCCCCACAGCCAGTACTATCAAAAGGTCGAATATAAAATTTTTATGC
>CAYZOL010000015.1:0-938 GCA_964480325.1 uncultured Candidatus Saccharibacteria bacterium
TAGCAATTCAAAGAGAGTCAGGAGGTATACCTGGATTGGTTGGGCATGATGAGAATGTCGCTAATGTTGGTATTAAATCAAGAAGAACTTTTGTAGCATCAGGCTTAAAATATAATGGAACTACCTTTACGCCGGGTAATAAAAATGATCCAAAAATAACTGATTCTTCTTTTAAGAACGATAAGGACTGGGGTGCAACTTATACTTCTGCTTCAAATCCAAATGCAAGCGACTTGGGTTTAGATTGGAGATTTACTCACTCTGTTGGATTATTTGGTGTTACTTTTGGACCACCACCATTTCCAAATCCTGTAGGTGCAAAAGAAATATTAAATGACCCAAGTAAGGATATAATAAGAGCAGTAAGTCTTATGAAAAGTGCTTACACAGCGTGTGGTGGAGATATTGAAAAGACATGGAGAATGTATGGGTCTGGAAGTTGTAATGGAAATAACGCTTTTACAAACATAGAAGCCCCTTTAAGAAAAAATTTGTATGATCAGTGTGTATTACAAGCATAATTATTTTGTATGACAAAAAAGAATTTCTTACTATTAATAATATTCATTATCTTTCTCACCGGTATTTCCATGTTTTTTTTGTCTTTAAATAAACCAACTGGAGTGGTGAGTAACAATCCAGCGGGTTCAGGGACAAACTTTGTTTCTGACTTTTTTAATATAATCAAAAAAACAACAACTAGTGACCCAAATAATCAAGAGGGAAACACTACAAACGAAGGTAATACTAATACAGATGGTTCATCTGTCCCTTTAAATAGTGAGACACTCAGAAAAAGGCTAGTGATGGTCTCTAGCATGCCTGTAGCGGGTTTTGGATTGTTTAATAAGGAGAGATTCAGAGAAACACAGGAAACAATACCCACAAGTATTAAAGACTTAAAAACAACAACCCCTAGCGCTCCTTGATTAGAAAAG
>CAYZOL010000015.1:948-14360 GCA_964480325.1 uncultured Candidatus Saccharibacteria bacterium
GGTGAGGTATATTGAAAGGAAAACTGGCAATATTTATCAAAGCTTTGTAGACAAAATAGACGAGCGAAAGTTTTCAAATACTTTAATTCCAAATGTGGAAGAAGCCTATTTTGGAAACAATGCTAGTTCAATTGTTTTACGTTACTTAAAAACAGATGGTAAAACTATCGCCACATATACTGGGGCACTACCAAAAGAGGTTTTAGGTGCAGATTCTACAAATACGAGCGATCTTGTTGGAACATTTTTACCAGAAAACATTACCGACTTAAGTGTTTCACCAGATACTTCAAAAATTTTCTATATACATAACCTTAAGGATGCTGCAATCGGGGTTATCTCAACCTTTTCTGGTGAAAACAAAACTCAAGTTCTTAACTCTAACTTTACACAGTGGCTATCTTGGTGGCCTAGTGACAACATGCTAACTGTAACCACTAAACCAGCAAACGGAGTTCCTGGTTATATTTACAAAATAAGCACAAGCAGGAAAGACTTAAGAAAGACTTTAGGTAATATAAATGGCCTAATGACCTTAACCAGTCCAGACGGAAAGCTTGTTTTGTATAATAATGATAACCTCGCTCTAAATATTTATAATACTGAAACCATGGAATCAGCATCCTTAAATGTAAGGACTTTGGTTGATAAATGTGTCTTCGCTAAATCTGGTGAGTATGTATACTGTGGTGTACCAAAAAATGCAAGTTATTACTCCTCATATCCTGATTCATGGTATATGGGTGAAGCTTCTTTGAGTGATAGTTTTTGGAAAATTAATACAAAAACAAATGAGGAGGTTTTTGTATTGGACCCAATTACTGTAGATAATTCATTTAATGTGGATACAACAAAACCTTCAATAGATGAAGATGAAAATTACTTGTTTTTTATAAACAAAAACGACTCATATCTTTGGAAACTTGAGTTGAGATAAATAGAGTCGTTGGAAAGTCTATTATAGATTACCTATATATCTTATAACCACCCTTCTGTGTGGGCCTTCACCTTCTGACTCTGTCTTTAAGTCTGTAGCATCGGAGAGATATTCATGAACAATTCTGCGTTCAAAAGAAGACATTGGATCTATTTCAATATTTGATTTAAAGTATCTTGCACGCTCGGCCATCATGTGAACTACCGCATGAATATTGTCTATTTTTTTCTTTTGAAAACCATTAATATCAATCAGTATATCAAAGTTCTTTGCCTCAGTATTTAAAGATGATGTGTTTTTTTTGTTTTCAATTATTCTTTTAGCAATATGATTCAGCGCATTAATGGCTTCACCTTCTTTGTGTGTAAAAAAATGTGGGTTATTTACTTCTGCTCCAAAATATATGGTTTGTGTACCTGTTTTTGGCACAACAACCTCCACTGAAACATCTTTTGTAGAGTCTACTGCTACCTTTAGGAAGTCTTTTATTATATTAATAATTTCATCTTTTTCCATAAAAATACTATTTGATTTCAATAATTTTCGTTAATTTTGTTTTTTTATTAAAATACATTTGTTGTCCAATTGCAAAAACGTTACTGGTAACCCAATACAGCGCAACTGCACCAGAAATTCCATAAGAAATAAACGCTACAACAAACGGTAAAACGTATTTCATTTGTACTTGCATGCTTTTAGCAAAGCTATCCTGAAAAGAAGGTTTATTAGAAGTGTTTTCAGATTGAACAGGTTTTGGCATTAGTTGAGCTTGAAAATATTGAGAAACACCAGCAAGAATAGCTAAAACTAAGCTTTTTGAACCAATATCCAAGACTCCAAGAAACATTAAATTTATATGTTCTGGTGTTTTCACAAAAGAATAAAGTGTACCAGCTTCAAAGCTCATACCTTTATAGAAAACATAATATAATGCAAAAATTATAGGTATTTGCACTAATACCAATAAACATCCAGAAAAAGGGTTGGTGCCATATTTTTTATATAAATCAAAAGTTTGTTTTGCTTGCTCTTCTTTGCTGGCTTTACTTTCTTTTATTTTGTTAATTTCTGGAGTAAGTAGGTTTATTTTTGCTTGATTTTCAATTGAACGTTTTGAAAGAGGGAAGAGGACTATTTTTACAAAAATAGTTAGTATTATTATAGCAACTCCAACATCTCCTCCTGGCACAACTGATATTAGGAAAGCCAGCGCATTAAGTAGAGGCTTATATAAAACCACATTCCATAGGTTTGAAAGCATTTTGTCATTCTACACTAGAATGGTATAAATTTCAAACTAAATTTAGTTTAGTTATTTTAGATTGTCTACGTGGTTTTTTTGCCATGGATGACATCTAAATATTCTAAAGACTGCAAGATAAGTGCCTTTAATTGCGCCATATTTCATGATGGATTGTTTTCCATATTCTGAACAAGTGGGATAAAAAACACAACTGGGTTTCTTTAGTGGGCTTAGGTATTTTTGGTAAAAGTTTATTATTATTATAAAAAGTTTTTTCATCATGGCTGTTCTAGTGTCTAATTTTGTTTAAAATATCCTTAATTTCGAGTTCTAAATTGTGAATAGGGTTATTTGATTTATTTATCTTTCCACCAAAAACATCTAGGCTTTTCTTACCAAACACAAACACTCCACAAAAACCAAGGGGTAGGGGAAGGCTAGTATTAGAAAAAGCCTTATAACCTCGTCTTTTAAGTAAATTTCTTTTAACGGCGCTTTTTGCAATGCTTTTTGGCACAACAAAAGAAACCCTAAAAGGTTTTTGATCATAATTTAAAACAAATTTGAGCGTAATGTTTTTTGAACTAATAAAGCCAACTTTGTGCAGAACTGGTTTTATTGACCCAAAAATTGTATCTATTACCTTCTTGTCAGCCCTATTTTTTTTAGGAAGCATATTAAAAACGCCTTAAAGTTAACAAAATCAACTATACTGAGAGTTTAGCCCTTCCTTTTCTTCTTCGTTTCAAAAGTACCTTTTGGCCATTTGTTGTTCTGGATCGTACCAAAAAACCGTGTGCCTTGGCTCTTTTTCTTTTCTTTGGTTGATATGTTTGTGACATGGAAAGTAGTATACATTAGCTATAACCTAAAGTCAAAAACTAGAATTAAAGTCTTATCAACAGGTTATCAACATGGTTAATAACTAATCAAAATTTTTTATTGAAAAAAATACATAGTATAATTCTACCTATGGATACAAAACAGCTTTGGAAAAATTGTTTAACGGAAATAGAGATGGGGGTATCAAAAGCCAACTTTAGCACTTGGTTTAAAAACACTAGTATTCTTAAAGAAGACACTGGTATTGTCTATGTTGGAGTTCCAAATGAGTTCGTTCGTGACTGGTTAAAGAATAAGTACCATAAGCTTATAACCAAGACCATTGCAGACGCATATGAAAACATGCGGGCGGTTGAATACATAATAACAAAGGTAGAGCCTAATAAGATTGAGCCAAAGGAAAGCACAGAGGTGTATGTAAACAAAGAGCTACCTCTCCAAGACCTATATATCAACCCAGAAGACAACTTAAACCAAAGGTACCGCTTTGACTCCTTTATTGTTGGGACCTTCAATGAGCTAGCTTATGCAGCAGCTGAGGCTATAATGAATTCACCTGGCACAAAATACAATCCATTTTTTGTTTACGGTAATACTGGGCTTGGTAAAACTCATTTATTGCAAGCTGTGGGTAATGGTATTAAGGATAAATATCCAAACAAGAAGGTTCATTATATTACCCTAGAGAAGTTTGCTACTGATTTTGTTAATTCATTGCAAAACAACAAAGCTAACTCCTTTAAAGAAAAATACAGAAAATATGATTTGTTAATCATAGACGACATACAATTCATAGGGAAGATGGAAAAAATACAGGAAGAGTTATTTCATACTTTTAATACTTTTTATGAAAACAACAAACAAATCATTTTTTCGTCTGATAAACACCCAAACTATATACCAGAACTTGCGGACAGATTAAAATCCAGATTTGCAGCTGGAATGATAGTGGATGTTTCAGAGCCAGATTATGAGTCACGCTTAGCAATACTAAAAGTAAAACTAAAAGACCATGGTGTTGATTTAGACCCTGAGATTGTTGATTATGTTGCCTCTGTCATAAGAGGAAATATACGTGAGTTAGAAGGAAGTTTGAATTCAATTGTTTGCCAATACAAACTAAAAAATAAACCATTGTCTTTGTCTGAGGTCAAAAATATCCTTAAAAACAACATAAAACCAAAGAAAAATGTTGCAATAAAGGATATTGTTAAGATTGTTAGCGATCATTACAATATTGATGAGTCTTCTATTTATGAAAAAACACGAAGGAAGGAAATAGTCAGGGCAAGGCAACTGATAATGTATATTTTAAGAGAAGATTTTAATATATCTTATCCATTAATTGGTCAAAAACTCGGAGGGAAAGATCACACAACAGTGATTCATTCATATTTAAAAATAAAAGAAGACCTAAAAACAGATTCACAACTAATGCAGGAGTTAGAACAAGTAAGGGTAATGTTTAAATAGATGTTGATAAGTGTCTGAAAAGGGTTTATTAAAATCAAAATTAATAAGAAGAAGTTGTTAATAACAATTAACAACTTATGGAAAACAAAGTAAAAAAATATAATTATTAACAAATTAAAAATTATATTAAGAATTAATTAAACAAAACTTTTTAAAACAACACTTACTAGATAACAATTTAATTCACTTATACACTTATCAACACCCCTAATAACATTAATAGATTATATATATAAGATATAAACAAAATGAAAATCGAATGTGGAATAGAAAAAATTAAATTAGCTGTATCCTTATCAGAAAGAATAACTGGTAAAAACTTAACACTTCCAGTTTTAAGCTCAATACTTTTAGTAGCTAGCGGTAAGTCTTTAAAACTACGGGCGATTAACCTTAGTTTGGGAATTGAGGTAGAGATTCCTGCAAAAATTGAAAAGGAGGGGACTGTTGCTGTTTCTGGTTCTGTTTTGTCGTCTGTTTTTTCAAACATAAACGAAACCGAGAATATTTTATTGGAGGTTCTTGATGGTAATTTGTTGATAAAAACCAAAAAAAACAAAATCAAACTAAAAGGGATACCACACGAAGATTTTCCTAGTATACCAATAGTAGAAGGGGAGACTTTTGAAATAGAAGCAAGTAAACTTATTGACGGTATAAAATCAGTGTATTATAGCTCTTCAGTCTCTGATATAAAACCAGAAATTTCTAGTGTTTATTTATATTCCGATGAGGATAAATTGGTTTTTGTATCGACTGACTCTTTTAGATTAGCTGAAAAGAAAATAAAAATAAAAAAAATAGTTGATATTTCTGGTATTATTATTCCTTTTAAAAATATTCCTGAGATTGTTAGAATCTTTAGTGAAAAAGAGAGAATTGTAAAAGTATGTTTTAGTAAAAACCAAATATCTTTTTCTTCGGATTTTATATATTTAACTTCTAGGATAATAGATGGCGTTTTTCCTGACTATAGGCAAATAATTCCAAAAGAAAATAAAACAGAAGCTATTGTGTTAAAACAAGACTTGTTAGGTGCTTTAAAAATATCTAACGTCTTTTCAGATAAATTTAACCAACTTAATTTATCTATAAGTGTAAAAGATAAGGTGTTTGAACTTTCATCTTCAAATAACGATGTGGGTGAAAACAAAACCCAGCTGAGCGCCGCCTTAACAGGAGAAGATTTGGTTTTGGGTTTTAATTATAAATATTTTTTAGACTGTTTTCCTTCACTCTCTACAGACAGTGTTTCTATTAGGTTAAACGAAGCAACAAGGCCTATGGTTATCTCTGCTGTATCTGATCCGTCTTTTATTTATCTTATTATGCCAATGAATAGATAGTTATATGTTTGAAATAAAAGATTTGGTATATAGGTTCAAGAATATACTTTTATCTGCGGAGTTTAAGATTGTTTCTATTCAAAAAGTTATTTTTGAGGTGGTTAATATAAATATTAACAAAGAAGATATTAAACTAAGAAACAACATAGTTTATTTAAATATAAAACCAATTTATAAAAATGAAGTTTTTTTAAAAAAACAAAAGATCTTAGAAAGATTAAGTGAGGTTTTTGAGAAAAACCCACCCACGGATATTAAGTGATTAATTACTTAATATTAAATATAGTAGTTGACTCACCTTGGTTATAAGATGTGTCGTAGGAAACTATTTTTAAAACATTTTCGTTTTCTATATTATCTAGTTCAGAAGGATAGAATGAAAAGTTAAAAGGGGATTTTGATGTGCCAACAAACTTGTCATTTACAAAAATATCAATTTTTTGTAATGGAAATAATCCAGTGTTAACAACAGAAACAGTTATTTTTTCCTCTCTACTGTAAGATCCGTTTTGGTTTGGTTCCACTATTCTTACGCTAGATCTTGATAAATTTGTATGAATGTCATCCACCGCTGTTGGTTTTTCATAAATTGTTGTTATTGGATACTTGTGTCTGTTTGCCTCCCACCAATTTTGAACAGGTATTTCCCATAAAGAAAACTGAGGGTCGTTTCCTGGGTTTGTTGGTGGAGGACCCAAAATATCTTTTTTGTCTACCCAATACAAAATAGAGTGAACATTGGTAATAACTTTTTCTGACATTGTTTCTCTTGGGGTAAATTCACTTGCTAGTTTTCCTGAAACTAAATCAATAAAGAAATTTTCATTTCCTTGCCAATATCCTCTTAAAACAGGTTTAACTTTTGTTGGGTCCAAAGATAAATCCGGTTTCTCAAATTTTCCACTAGGACTTTTTTGTAAGGCATAAGAAATAAACTTATTCCAAATTGGCCCTGCTACTGCCGAACCACCTTTTTTCATTGGCTTATTGTCGTTGTTTCCAGCCCATACACCAACAGCTATCGTAGGTGTGTATCCTATGGTCCACGCATCCTTGTTATTGTTGGTGGTTCCGGTTTTTACTGCTACATCCTGACCCGGAACTACTAACACAGAGTTAGTACCAAAAGTTGGAGCTCTGCTTTTGTCGTCAGAAAGTATGTCAGAAATAGTCAAAGCAGTATTTTTTGGTAACACTTCCCTAGGGTTTGGAATAAACTCTTCTAATATTTCCCCATCATCTTTCTCTATTTTTAAAATTCCGCTATAAGGATTTCTTATACCATTGTTTGCAAAAACACTATATGCAGAAGTTATATCTAGTAATTTTACCTCTCCGCCTCCAATAACTAAGGTAAGTCCATACCTACCAATATCGGTTAATGTACTTATACCCATGTTTTGGGAGGTTTCAAGCGAGTCTTTGAGTCCAGCTAAATAAAATAACTTAACCGCAGGGATGTTTCGAGATTGTGCTAAGGCACTTTTTAGACTAATAGGTCCAACAGTTTTACCGTCATAGTTTTCTGGCATATAACAATCACTTTGCTTTTTACCAGGCAATGCTTTCCCATATGCATTACAAGTTGTTTGGAATTCAGTTGGCAAATCAAACAGTATGGTATCTGGGGTAAAACCTTTATTGAAAGCAGTGGCATATATAAACGGCTTAAATGATGACCCAGGTTGTCGCACCGCTGTAGACACATTGAAGTTTCCATCAATATCTTTATCGAAGTAATCCCTAGAGCCCACCATCGTCAAGATTTGACCCGTAGCAGGCTCAATTGCAACTAAAGCAGCATTGCTTCCATTCCAATCTTTTTCATTTTTTAGGGCGCCTTCCTTTACAATTTCTTCAGCCTTTTCTTGTAGTTCATAATCTAGGGTAGTTATAATCTTCAAACCACCCTTTTCAACAGTCTCTACCCCGTATTTTTGTTCTAAATAATCTTTAATAAAGAATACAAAGTGAGGAGCTTTTATACCTTTTGTGTTTTGTTCTCTAAAAACAACTGTTTCACTTTTTGCAAATTCATATTCTTCCTGACTAATATAGTTTAATTCTTTCATTCTAAACAAAACAAAATTCTTTCGTTCTTCTAGTTTATCCTTGTTTTTACCATATGGAGATAAGACAGTAGGTGATTGAGGTATAGCCGCTAAATATGCAGCCTCTGGTAGCGTAAGATCAGCTGCGTTTTTACCAAAATATTCTTTTGCTGCTTCCTCTATACCGTATATTGTGCCTCCATAAGGTGCTTCATTTAGATATAACTCTAATATTTTTTCCTTTGGCATTACCTTCTCAATTTTTATAGCGAGTACCCATTCCTTTATTTTTCTTGCGTATGTTTTCTTTTGAGTTAATAAGGTATTTTTAACCAACTGTTGTGTGATAGTTGATCCTCCTTGAGTTTTACCTATCTTTAAAAAATTTGCTAAAACAGCTCTAACTATTGAAGTTACTTTTATTCCATTATGAGTGTAAAAATCAGAGTCTTCCACCGCCACAGTTGCGTTCTTTATATTTGTCCCCATATTTTCGAAAGAAATATTCGTTCTCTTGATGTCTTGATGTACATCAAACAAAAGCACTTCTCCTGTTTTGTCATAAATTTTTGTAGAGCCCACCACCTTCCTATCCTCAAATGAATTAAAATCCGGAATCTTGAAAGATGAGACCCAAATAATAAAAATAGCCACCAAAAGCATGCCCACACTTATGGAAAATAGCGCAAAATTCTTGAAAAAATTGAATTTTTTAGTTCCTCGGACCATGCTCTTAATCATAGCAGATTATGTGTTATAATCCATATTGTGAAAATAAATACAGATCCAAAAATAATAGATGAAATCTTAACAAGATCTATTTCTGAAGTAATACCAACAAAAAATGGCTTACGAGATTTGTTGATGTCAGGAAAAAGAATCAAAATATATATTGGCACCGACCCGACCGGAGTTTCTCTACATCTTGGTCATGCGACAAACTATATGGTACTTGAAAAGTTTCGTCAGCTTGGACATGAAGTAATATTTTTAATTGGGGACTTTACTGCTAGGATTGGGGACCCAACAGATAAGAGTGATGCAGCTCGTAAACAATTAACTCGAAATGATGTTGTTAAAAACACTAAAACATGGATAGACCAAGTTAAGCCAATTATTGATGTAAATAACAAAGAAAACCCGGTTGTGCTGCTTTATAACCATGAATGGTTATCCAAGCTTTCATTTGAGGACGTTATTAACTTGTCTTCAAACTTTACTGTACAGCAAATGATTGAAAGGGATATGTTTCAAGAACGCATAAAATCAGGAAAACCCTTGTACATGCATGAACTCTTTTACCCGTTAATGCAGGGTTACGATAGTGTTGCCATGGATGTAGACGTTGAAATGTGTGGTACAGATCAAAAATTTAATGCGCTTGCAGGGCGAACACTGCTTAAAAAATTAAAAAATAAAGAAAAATTTGTTCTAATTACAACGCTTCTTGAAAATCCAATCACAAAAGAAAAAATGATGTCTAAGTCTCAAGGCACAGGGGTATTTTTGGATTTTGATGCAGAAAAAATGTATGGAGCAATTATGGCGCTTTCAGATGAAAACATGCCTCAACTATACACAGACTGCACTTTTTTAGATTTAAAAGAAATTAAACAAATTCTTAAATCAGAAGACAAGAGAGAAACAAAACTTAAACTAGCTTATGAAATAACAAAAATATACCACGGTGAAAAAAATGCCAAAAATGCAAAAGAAGACTGGATAACAAAATTTACTAAAAAAGAAATTCCCAAAAATGTTGATGAAATAAAAGGGGAGGGTACAGTTATGTTGACACTCTTTAACTCAAATTTGTTTGGTTCCAATTCTGATGTACGTAGACTCTTTAAAGAGGGGGCAATAAAAGACTTAAACACTGATCAAAAGGTAAATGAAAAAGATACACCAAAGGAAGGGCATGTATATAAGATAGGTAAACACAAGTTCGTGAAGATAAAATAAAAACCCCAGCTGGGGCTTTTATTTTATTAACTATTCAGCCTCTTCCTCCTCAGAGCCAAATTCATCACCTAGATCCATATCATCCAGTAAGTCATCCTTTTCGTCTTCAGTATCTAGTAAATCCTCGTCTTCATCGTAACTCATATTTATTGTTCACTCCAAAAAATGGAATGTTTTTAAATTTTTTAACCGACCTATTAATAAAACCACTTATGATTTAATTGCAGATATTTTCACAAAAACATTATCCTTTTGCAAGAGTAAAAATAAAAAACTGTGGATAAAGCTGTGGGTCAAGACTAACTCAAGTTTTTTAAATTTGCAAATGCCGTGAGAGCAATAGCTATTGCATCTAATTCGTCATCAGACTTCTTTTTTGTATCTATTTTAACAAGCAATTTTACCATTTTATTTATTTGTTCTTTGGTGGCTCTACCATACCCTGTGACGGCCATTTTGATTTCAGGAGGTGAAGCCTCAAACACTGACATACCTTCATTTATACATTCATATACAACCACTCCGCGCGCCTCAGCTACCCTCATTACTGTTTTTTGATTTGTATTGGCAAATAATGTTTCTATTGCTAACACCTCTGGTTTATAGACTTTTATTATTTCTTTAATTTTCTTACCTATTAAAAGAAGTCTTTCAGCAAATTCTAATTCCACTCTAGTCTTAAAACACTCAGAATAAAGCACCCTTTCTTTGCCCAAGGAATCTTTGTCTAGCACTGCTATACCAAGCCTTTCATAGCCTGGATCTATCCCTAGTATTTTCATTTTTAGATTTTAGCACTACTCGGCATTAGTATACACCCCATACTAGAGCAAAGCTCAGTACGGGGCAGGCATCTTGTACTTTATTCTGCGTTAGTGTATACATCCTGCACGTCGTCGTTGTTCTCCAAGTCTTCTACAAGCTTCTCTAGGGCTACCAGGTCCTCATCCGAAACAGGGACAGTGGTGGTGGGGGTCCAGGTTAGCCCTTCTGGGGTTATTTCTTTGTTAAACGCCCACACTACCGAGCCGATGCCTGCAAAGGCAGTACCATTTTCAGATAATATGTGTTTTACATCTTGAGCAGTCCGATTTTTACTGTCTGTCAGTGTTTCAATTATTATACCCACACCACCCGGTCCATAGGCTTCATATGTAATGTTTACCATTTGTTCACCTGGCTCAGAGGCCTTTTTTATTGCGCGTTCAATATTTTCCCCAGGCATGTTTACTTTTTTTGCCTTTTCAATAGCTGCCCGAAGTCCTGGTGAATCTTTTCCTCCTGATAGTTTAGCCTCGACTGCAATATAACGCACAAGCTTTGAGAAAATCTTACTTTTCTTTGCATCAGTAATGCCTTTCTTGTGTTTTATCTGACTCCATTTATTATGTCCTGACATATGTTAAATATATTTTATTTTTTAATAAAATCAACCCAATCACTCGCGAGTAACAGGGTCAAACCCCAAATGCTCATAACCTTTTTTGGTTACTACTCGGCCACGGGTGGTTTTCTCGAGCAAGCCGAGCTGGATTAGGTATGGTTCTATAACTTCTTCGATAGTCGCTTCTTCTTCAGAAAGTGCTGCGCTTAAAGTCTTTAATCCCACGGGTCCACCTCCGAATTTTTCAATCAGTATTTCTAAAAACTTTCGGTCAGATGAATTAAGTCCAATTTCATCCACACCTAGCATTTGTAGCGCTTCCCTTACTGTTTGTTTGTCTAGATTTCTTTTGTGAACTTGAGCAAAGTCACGAGCACGCTTTAAAAAATAGTTAGCTGTGCGTGGTGTGTACCTACTTCTTTTTGCAATTTCATTTAATGCTTCATCTTCCAAATTTGTTTTCAGTAATTTGCTAGAGCGTTTTACTATTTGTGATATTTCTTCATCGGTATAAAACTCCAGTCTAAAAACTCCACCTGAGAATCGTGAACGAAGAGGGGAGGACACCATAGCTACACGAGTTGTGGCAGCTATCATGGTAAAAGGAGGTAGGTCAAGCTGTATAGTACGCGCTGACGGTCCTTTGCCAATAATAATGTCCAACACCCCAGACTCCATGGCAGGGTATAGTATTTCTTCCACCATTTTATTTAGCCGATGGATTTCATCAATAAAGAGGATGTCACCTGGGGATAAGTTTGTGAGTATTGAGGCTAAGTCACCCACTTTTTCTATTGCAGGTCCAGAAGTAATTTTTATCTGTCTTCCAGTTTCTCTGGCTATTAAATGCGCAAGGGTTGTCTTGCCCAAGCCTGGTGGACCATAAAAAAGGATATGCTCTGGCACTTGCCCACGCCCCTCTGCTGCACTTAGTAGTATTTTTACGTTATCTTTTATGTGTTTTTGGCCGACATACTCGTCCCAAGCGGTAGGTCTTAGAGTTTGGTCTAAAGATGAATCTTCATTTTTTCCATTATTGTTCATAAATTATATTGCTAAACCTCAACTTAATTGTCAATAAAGTAGTTGACAAATATTTTATATTATGCTATACTTCTTTGTACATACGTTATCAACAGAGGTATCCACATTATACCATTTTATGGATAACGCATGGGAGTATAATACAAACGCAAAAGAGAGTATTAATCTCTAAGCAATCAGCCATCGGTTATACAGATTTGCGTAGGACGTTCTGGCACTTTTATTAGATCGCTGGAGCTATCCTTCAAGGGTTTGTTACTTTAAGGGCTTAGCCCTAAAAGGATTGTTTAGAGATTAATGCTTTTTTTATTTATAACAACCTATTCTTTGGGTTGTTATTTTATTTTGTACTTTTCGTAATTCAAACAAAAGTCCTTTCCACCGGCTATATATGCTTTATAAGCCTCATTTATTATTTGCATTGCTTGATCAGGATTTTTTACATGAAAAACCAAATCATAATCCACTTTATCTAAATATTTATTACTAAGTGGTTCTTTTTTTACCCACTTTAAAAGTCCCTCCCATTCTTTACCCATTAAAATAATTGGAATATTACAAATATGATGGACTTGTACTAGTTGCCATGTATAAAACAATTCAAGGATAGTTCCTAATCCACCAGGGGATACAACCACTGCATTTGAAAGAAGCATAAACTCGTCCAACCTCTTTGAGAATCTATTAAACTTTTCCTTATATTGCACTCCATGATTAAATTTTTGATTCCAAGGTAGCCGAACACCAATACCTATTGAGTGAGCCTTGCTCCTAGCTTTTTTTGTTCCTAATTTGTGTCCTTCGTTTGCTGCCTTCATAAGACCTGGCCCACCACCAGTTACCACGTCCACACCTTCTGTACCAAGAATTTCTGCAAGTTTTTTTACATCTTTATAAATGACATCCTGTTCCTTTATTCTGGAACTTCCAAAGATAGCCACCCGAAAATGCTTTCCATCTTTATTTTTGAATTCTTGAAATTTTTTGTCTGCTTTGTTTTTTGTAATATTTTTTTTCATATTTTTATTCTTCATATAAATCTACAACACTTTTTACTTCTTCGATTGACGTAATACCATTTAAAATTTTTACCACACCATCCTGGCGCATTGAAAGTATGCCTTGTGTC
>CAYZOL010000016.1:0-13318 GCA_964480325.1 uncultured Candidatus Saccharibacteria bacterium
TGTTCAAGCATGTTCTAGTATTGGTTGTTCTGATTATGCAGTTCTGGAAAAAGTATTTTTTAATTCTCCTTTGGCTAAACCTATTGCCAGTACCGAAAGTACACAACTCTCCACTACCAAAAGTAGCGCACAAGAAAGCACTGCAACTAATTCAACAAATACCACAACTAGTCTACAAGTTGCCACTGCACCGGACTATAAAACGTTGGATACTAATGCTGATGGCACAAAAAGTACTGATGCAGAGAGTGCAATAATAGATGAAAAGAAAACAACCACACTCACTCCGGTTAATTTAAAAAATATAACTTACAGTGAAACAAATGTTAGTCCTATTTCCGTTGATACAACAACTGATCCTCAAAATACAACAGATAAGGGTATTATCGAAGAACTTAATATCATCACTCAAAACAAAATTGAGGAACTGGATTTTTCAAAAGCTGACCTGTCTGAGGTTGCAGTGATATATGATGAAGTTACAAATATAGTAAAAAATCCTAACAATGAACTAGGACTCATGTATAAGGACAGCAACAACGATGGAATCACAGATTATGATTCTGTAAACATATATAAAATGGATCCAGTCTTGCCATCGGTGATTTCAACTTATGATGGGAAAAATATTACTGCTTCGGAAAAGATACTTTTGGGATTTGATCCTACGGTACCTGAACTTGTAAAAGTAATCAAAGAGCAGCCACTTTTTTCGGAGGCACCAGTCGTAAATGCGTATAATGTAAAAGAAATTGCACTCACCACTAACAAAGATATTGTCATAAAAGGCACTGCACTGCCAAATAGTTTTGTCACTATATATATTTATAGTACTCCGATCATTGTGACAGTAAAAACAAACAATAATGGTGAATGGCAGTATACACTGGACAAAGAACTAGAGGACGGAGAGCATACTGTCTACACCGCAACAGTTAATAATTCTGGAAATATTATTGCCAAAAGTTCACCATACTTGTTTGTAAAAACTGCGGAAGCTGTAACTCTAAATGACGGTATTTTTACAAATAATACAGATAACCAAAGCAGACCAAACTTTCTGACAGGAAATTATACAAATGCGATTATACTTACCTTGATTTTTCTTGCGATTATTGTTGTAATTTTGATTGGGGTTACAACCAGGAAAGGGAAAAATCAAAAGGTAGAAAGTCAGATAAATTCTGCAATCCAAAATACGGAAACTATCCCAAAGTAGATTTATACTTATATTCATAGCCATTAGTTAGATATTGTGTTATAGTGCCCTTGTGTAAAAGGCACAGGAACCACGTCGAAGTTTCAAGCAAAAAATAATCTAATATAATCATATGATGACAGGAATAATCAAAACTCTCACAGATAAAGGATTTGGATTCATTGCTCGCGAAGGCGAAGTAAAGGATTTATTCTTTCATTCAAAAGAGCTTGTTGGTATTACATTTGATGAACTCAAAGTAGGTGACACAGTCACTTTTGAAGTTATTCAAAGTGAAAAAGGCCCAGCCGCTGTGAAGGTTTCTTTAGTTGAAGCTACTGCTTAGCTTTAAGGAGTAATACCCAAAATGCATTTTTGTTAATTAATGAATTAATAAACATGAATGATGGGTATTTTTCTTTATTTATATAATATACAAAATAATGGCAAAAGATAAAGCAATAATAAGATTTGATAATGTTAGTTTTGAGCACGAAGTAAACAAGCCCATACTAGATGAGGTTTCTTTTCCACTTCGAGAGGGAACAAAGACCACAATAATGGGACAAAACGGTGCTGGTAAAAGTACTATCTTTGGCTTGATTACAGGAGCTTTTACACCCGAGTCAGGTAATGTAATAAGAGAAAATGGTTTATCTATTGCCTTATCCAGACAAGTAATGCCAAGAGAGTATTTGGATTTAACAATAAGAGAATTTTTTGAAAAATCATTTGATAAAAAAGTGTATGATATTGACCCAAAAATTGATGATGTCTTGGAAGTCGTTAATTTAAAAGGACATAGCAAGTTACACGATAGAGTCCTTAGGACATTTTCCGGTGGGCAATTAGCACGCATACTTTTGGCTAGTGCCTTAATACAAAATCCAGATTTACTTTTGCTTGATGAGCCCACAAATAATCTTGATCACGCAGGGATAGATCACTTAACGAATTATTTGATAAATTACGAAAAAACAGTGGTGGTCATTTCTCACGATGCAGACTTTTTAAATGCATTTTCAGATGGGGTGTTGTATCTTGATGTGCATACTAAAAAAGTAGAGCAATACGTAGGTAACTACAAAAATGTACTTAAGGAGATAACAGCAAGGGTTGAAAAAGAAAATATGAAAAATGCACAGTTAGCAAAGGAAATACAGGCCAAGAAGGACCAAGCTAATGTCTTTGCACACAAAGGAGGCCAGCTTCGTCTTGTAGCAAAACGTATGCGTGAAAAAGCTGATGAGCTAGAGGATGAAATGATAGATGTTCGCAAAGAAGACAAAACAATAAGAAATTTCACCATACCTGTGCAAGAGGATATAAATGGGGATATAATTTGCATTGATTCATTTACAACAATGAATGCAAAATCTGGCAAAATAGTAAAACACAAAGCAAATATAAAGCTAAGAAAGAATCAACACTTACTTTTAAAAGGGCCAAATGGGATAGGCAAAAGTACGCTTTTAGAGAATATTGTAAAAGAAAATGCCGACCCGCGCTACGCCGTAGGCTCCAATGAGGCCAAGGGTTCAAAAATACAGGCAGGTATACGTGTTGGGTATTACAGACAAGATTTCTCAACACTGAATTTTGAAAGTTCTGTACACGAGGAGCTTTCAAAGGCAATGGTCACCGGTGGCATGCCACTGCATGAGGAAAGCATGCGTGCTGTTGCTGCAAGCTTCTTAATAACAGGGGATGTGATCAAGACGAAAATAGGCAGGCTCTCTGAGGGGCAAAAAGGGTTAGTATCCTTTGCAAAGCTTGTGCTAGAGCGACCAGGATTATTAATCCTAGACGAACCCACTAACCATATAAATTTTAGACATTTACCCGTAATAGCAAAAGCGCTAAGTGAGTACAAGGGAGCAATGATACTGGTATCGCACGTTCCAGAGTTTGTGGCACAAATACGTATAGACGACACGCTTGATCTAGGGGAGAAGTAAAGTTTCAGCATAATACGCTCCTTGCCTGTTAAAGTCTGATTTTTTTTGCTAAAATAAAGCCATGGATAAGTTTAAATTTATTTCATTTTTGTTTATAGTAATTATAATTTTTGGTGGCATTGGCTATTGGGCTTTTACTTCTATTGATTCTGGTAGTGAATATGCCAAAAGGAGCGAGCAAAGACAAATAGAAGAAGAAGCAAAAAATCAACAAAAGGAGGCTGAACAACTAGCGCAAGAGGATCAAAAAATTGCAGAAGAAGAAGCGGAGCAACTGAGACTAAAAGAAGAGGAGGAAAAGTTAGTTAAACCTGTTGTTCTTAAATACCAGAGCCTGATAAGTGAGCTACAAGAGCTTGTGAATGATAATATAAATATGAAATTAAAATCAAAGGGCACAAGGGTAGGTACAGTCCAAAACTTTTTGAATGTGTATAACAATACCACTAAAAAAGTAGACAATGTGTATGGTGCTGGAACAATAAAGGATGTAGCAGCGTTTCAAAAAGCGGTAGGATTAAAAGCAGACGGTCTGGCTGGCCCTGCCACATACCAAAAGATGATTGACTGGCTGAAGACTCAAGGCTAACTTCCTTGAAGTTTGGGTAGGATTAAAGTATAATGCACAGATATTACTAATAATATAAGAAAATTTTATGGCAAAGAGAGGAACAACACTTAGTCCAAAGACTAAATCAAGGCATTCAAAGAAAACCAAGAAAAGACTCGAAATAAAAAGAGCTACCCTTGCAAAGAAGGCAATGAAGGGAAAGAAAAATAAAAAATAGGATACTACTTTGTAGCGCTTGTTAATGCAAGCGTTTTGATTTTTTTAGTCAATAAACTTTATTGGTATTGAGAGTTGTTTTATTTCGCTTAGGTGGTAGTCGAGGATTTTCTTACCTGCAAAGATGGTGGCAATACTTGACTCTGCTTGGTTGGCAATGAAGTCAATATTATCTTGAAGCAGTCCCTTTCGGCTAATAAATTTGAATTTGATTTCACTTTGATCGTTGTCCACTAATTTTTTATTTTCTTTTCTAAAAGCATCGAAAGCGGCCTCACGGATGGATTTTTCCAACTCTTCAGTGTATTTTTGCTCTAGACACAAAAGTACCACAACCTTGTTAATATTGTTTTTTGAAGCATAGTCACAAACCTCAGTAAGTCTTTTTATAAACCCATATCCACGAGATACAATCATGACTGCAGGGGAAGTAGGAAGCACTAGTTCTTCTGTATCTTTCGTTTCTTCAGCCACCCCTAATTTTTTTGCTACATAGGGGGTAAGAGGAGGTTCAATAATAAGAGTTGCCAATATTACCCACATACCTATTTCAATAAGTCCTTTTGTTTCAGGTATTGCCAAGCT
Source organism: uncultured Candidatus Saccharibacteria bacterium (assembly GCA_964480325.1). Lineage (GTDB taxonomy): Bacteria > Patescibacteriota > Minisyncoccia > Phycocordibacterales > UBA9973 > UBA9973. The sequence goes on from CAYZOL010000016.1 coordinate 4,529, forward strand.
TGCAATAGTAACTAAAAGTACAGCTGGAATTGCCCCTGTTTCTCGCACAAAAGAGATGAATAGCATGTCGTTGGTGTTCAGCTTTTCTTTTCCAAAAAATTTAAAAATTGTAAGACAAATAAACACAGAAATAGGGCGTACTACAAACATGAATACCAATGCCACCAAAATACCAATTGGTGCATATTCTATTAGCTTTTCTAGATCAACTAAGGCTCCGAGTAAAATGAAAATCGTTGGCTTGAAGAACCCCTCAACGAGATTATTGAAGAAGTGCTCAGTATCTTTTAAGTGAGTAGTTAAATGAAACATGAGTCCAGCAATGAAAGCCGCAAGGTATCCACTCCCTTCAAAAACAAGGGCAAACACGAAAATTATAATAGGTACAAAAAGAAAAAATGGTAAATCTGCTTCATGTCCATAATTTTTTTTCTTTTTTAAATGTAGTAGGACTTCTAGAAGGCCATAGCCAATAAGTCCAAGCAATACACCAAAGAATAATTGTTTAAACAGTATGATTCCACTAGCAGAAGAAAAAACTGCGCCATACCACCCAGTGATGCTACCAAAAGTCACCTCTGTGGTGATCAAAGCTAAAAACACTATTGTTAAAAGTGTACCAGTCACGTCAGTCACAGCACTTTCAGAAACTACGATATCTTTTACTGAACGGTTATTGAATTTGAGTCTTTTCAATATGGGGATGATAGCAGCCGGGTCGGTTGAGGCTAGAACAGCCCCCAAGAGGACAGCAGTAACAATCGAAATTCCTAAACCAAACCAAGTACCTAGTTGGTAGATAGTAATTGATGTCAAAAAAGACGTAATTAAAAGTCCAGGGAAAGATAACGAAAGAATTTTGGCAATTAATTTTTTAAAGTTATTGAACGGAGTTTCAAGTCCACCTGAAAATAGTATCAGTGTGGCTCCTAATCCAACTAAAACAGAAAGAGATTCTTTGTTTGTAATTATAACTTCCAAAAGTGGTTTGGCGGCCATACCAAAAAAAATAGCCACCACAAATGATGGCAAATTTGTCAATCGTGACACATGTGAGATTATTGTACTTAGCACAAAAAGTACAGCTGTAAGGAAGAAAACCATGAGTAACCCATGTTCAGGGCTTACCTCAATAGAATGCAAAATTGTCTTGCTAAAAAATGATAAAGCTAAAACTCCCAAGAGGCTAAGTATCGCAATGCCGTAATTAATTATTTTTTCTTTCATAAAGACTGTGGTTGTTGATATTATCACTAACAATTATTAATAAATTTAGGTTAAAGCACACTATAGCAAATTTGGATATTTGATTCAAGTTTTACCCTATTTAGTTTGGCAAATACTTAGCTACGAAAGGAGAACTTATTATTTGTGTTTGCTTGCTAGTTTGTTTGCAAAAGGGAGCGCAATAAAGAATGTTGTACCCTTATCCACGCCGTCGGATTCAGCATAGATTTTACCGCCGTGTCTTTTGATTATTTGTTTTGATAGATATAGTTTCATACCCATTCCATCTGGATTCATGAGTACTGCTTTTTTGCTACGATAAAATCTAGAAAATACTCGTGCCTTGTCCCTAAAGCTAAGGCCAATACCGTTGTCGCTAACAAAAATCAGCATATCATTACTTCGGGCAACAGAGTCAATCAAAACCTTTCCTCCAACTGGAGTATAAAATATTGCGTTTTCAATGAGGCTGTCAATAACGAAGGTTATTTTTTTTAAGTCCACAGTCAAAAGTGGCATGTCTTTAAAGGTTGAGACCTGAAAAGTGATTTTCTTCTTATTTATTTCCTCCCTGTATTTGACTATGCTTTTTTCCACGATGTCCCTGATTGAGATTGCTTCGAAAAAGTACCCTGCAGTATCGTTGATATTTTTAATACCAACAAAAAGATCAACGATTTCCAGAACCTTGCTAGTTGCATTGTGAATATTTTGCAAAAATAGCAATCTTTCGTTAGTAGGCAAGTCCTTCTCTAATTCCTTTGTAAACCACATTATGCGAGTTAAAGGTGTACGGAAAGTGTGATTCACGGTAGAAGTGAATTCGTATTCAAGCTTATTTGCTTTATAAGATAAGGCAAGGTAGCGATAACCCACAAAAATTATTCCAATAAATGAAATACTCGGAATAAAATATGTGGGTAAATTAAGAGCAGAAGTAATCAGTGCATTGTCAAAAACCAGGTAAAAAAGTACTAACAAATATACAATAAAACCTAAACCTTTTAGAAAATTCTTTACTCTTTCCATTTACACATTATAGTCTACTTTCATTCCCAAGGAAAGTCTTTTGTGTATGCAATATATTTGATATGATATACGAATAGTCACTTGATTCATGGCGTGATGAAAAAACAAAATCATAATTATGTACTAATAATGGCAGGCGGCACTGGAACTAGACTTTATCCTCGTTCAACTGATTCATTGCCGAAACAATTTCAAAAAATTGTTGGTGATAAGACTTTAATTGAGCAAGCATACGAAAGGGCCTTGAAGATAGTGGACAATGATCATATATTTATTTCCTCAAATCATAAATATGTCAATCTGATTAAAAAGTACCTTCCTAAAGTTCCACTCAAAAATTACATTACCGAGCCGGTAAAAAAGAATACTGGTCCTGCCATAGCTCTTGCTACTGCGTTAATTTACAAGAAAGACAAAAATGCAGTTATTGTTTCGACGCATTCTGATCATTTGGTGGTAAAAAGGGAAGAATATGCTAAAGGTATTTTGACTGGCGTAGATATCGTTAAAGAACATCCAGAAAATATTTTGTGCGTTGGAATAAATCCCACTTTTCCTCATACTGGGTTTGGATATATTGAAAAAAGTAAAAAATTTACTGAGCACAACTCTTTTACAATCTACAAAACCAAGCGTTTTGTCGAAAAACCCAACCTTGAAATAGCAAAAAAATATTTAGCCTCAGGAGATTTTTTTTGGAATGCGGGATATTTTATTTGGCAAGCAAAACATTTTTTAAATGAGTTAAAAAAATTTAGCCCAGAGATATATAAGGGAGTACAAAGAATTGCAAGCAAAAAAGGAAGGCAGGACTTTGTAAAGGTATTAAACAACGAATTTGGCAAATTAAAAGAGATTGCGGTGGATAATATGATAATGGAAAAAACAAAAGACCTTTTGGTGCTACCTTTAGACATAGGATGGTCAGACGTGGGAAGCTGGGATGTGGTGGCTGATATGGTGGATTCAAAGCTGAGAGATATGCATGGGAATTACTGTGAGGGCAAGGTCTTACATTTGGATACTCATAATACTACTATTTTATCGCATAGTAACAAAAGGGTAGTAGCAACAGTCGGTGTCACTAATTTGATTATTGTGACCACAGAAGAGGCAATAATTATAGTGCCCAGAGGGCGCAGTGAGGATATAAAGAAAATTGTAGAAAAACTACAAAAATAGCAAAATATTAACAGAAATTGTTTGTATATCGTGTTAATAGGTATATAATAGGAACAATTATTAAAATTTTAATAATTGTTCCTATTAGTGACAATTTTCCTATTGTTACTCTGTGGTTTATTTAAAAGTGATATAATTTGTTTGTTAGAAAACTTTCAACAAATATTATGGCTAGAATTTTTATCAAAGAAAAATCAAAGCTGAATTCTCCACTTAAATCAAAGCTTAAATCAGGTCAAAGTCTCAAAAAAAAGATAAATAAAAATATCAGTAAAATTGAAACACCTCGAAGGAATGCAAAAGTTATAAAAGAAAATTCAAAAAAAGTGAAAAGCCAAATACTTAAAAAAATAAAAAGCACTGTAAGCAAGAAACATATAATAAAAAAAGTCAAAAAGCTTGTTTCAAAAAAGAGGCCCAAAAAAATTTTAGCAATAAAGGGCACTAACCAAAAAGAGAAAGGTTTTCAATTAGAGAGGTCAGTAAGGAATCCAATAATTGCTCCAAGTCCATATTCTTGGGAATCTCAGGGTGTTTTTAACCCTGCTGCTATCGATCTTGGTGGAAGGATTCATTTATTTTATAGAGCATTAGGAGACGATGGTGTTTCTCGCTTTGGCTACGCTTCCAGCACAGATGGAGTAAATTTTGACAAAAGGCTTTCGTATCCGGTGTATGTCGCAGAGAGTTACAATGAGGCAAAAAAGCATTGGCCTTTTACCTCACCTGCACGTTTGACCTACAACCGCAGTGTTTATCCATCAGGCGGTGGATGGGGAGGATGTGAGGACCCTCGAGCAGTTGTAATTGATGGAGTGGTTTATGTTACCTTCAATGTATTCAACGGTTGGAATTTTATGAGAGTAGGGGTGACTTCCATTAGGGAGGAATATCTGCTTAAAGGAATGTGGAATTGGAGCGACTTTACTTTTCTTTCTAAGCCTGGAGACAGGCAAAAGAACTGGGTCTTATTTCCAGAAAAAATTAACGGTAAATTTGCCCTTTTTCACAATTTGGACATGGGTGATCCTAATAAAGTCGGTATAAAATATTTAGACGAGTTGGATGCGGAGGGTACACCAACAGGGGAAGAAGCACCAGACCCACAGCTTTTACCTGACCATCATGTAGCTTGGCACTACCGCACGAGAAGTGCCTCTGCTCCACCTATTAAAACAAAAGATGGTTGGCTACTCTTGTATCATGCTATGGAGAAGTCAGATTCTTCTAAATACAAAGTTGGCGCAATGCTTCTGGATTTAAAGGACCCCTCAAAAGTTCTGTACAGAACAGAGAGGCCGATTTTGGAGCCAGATTATTGGTATGAAAATAATTGGAAACCAGGTATAGTGTATGCATCAGGAGCAATAGTAAGGAACGGAGAGCTTTATGTATACTATGGAGGTGGTGACAAATACATAGGCCTAGGTACAATAAAACTATCCACTTTGATAAAAAGGATGAAAGAGCATAAGGCAGTTACACTTAAGAAAAGGAATATCCCGCTAAAATAAAATGTACGTCTCAAAAAGAAACGAAGAAAATCCAATATTACTTCCAAATCGTGACCATTATTGGGAGAGTTTTGCCACTTTCAATTTGTGCCCGATAAAAAAGGGAAAAAATATATATGGTGTTTATAGAGCAATTTCTGCCATTGATAATTTACGTAATCCAAAGCAGGTATCTATCGTGGGAATAGGCAAGAGCACTGACGGTGTTCATTTCAAAGACACAAAACCATTTATTGTTCCGGAAGAGGAGTGGGAGCAATTTGGTTGCGAAGATCCACGCACTACTTTTTTTGAAGGTAAATTTTATACTTTTTATACAGCGCTTTCAAAGTATCCCTTTGGTCCAGAGGGGATCAAGGTGGCTGTGGCAGTTTCTAAAGACTTAAAAAAAGTTGATACCAAGCATTTTGTCACCCCGTTTAATTCAAAAGCCATGGCACTTTTCCCTGAAAGAATAAATGGGAAAGTAACTGTAATTTTCTCAGCGGATACTGACTTGCCTCCAGCCAAGCTAACTATCGCAAGTGTGAACAAAATAGAGGAGTTATGGTCGCCAGCTTTTTGGGAGAATTGGCATAAAAATATTGAGGAGAACAAGATTGATCCAAGGCGAAGTGAGCATGATCATATTGAAGTTGGTGCGCCACCGATTAAGACAAAATACGGCTGGTTGCAAATTTATTCACATATCCAAAATTATTTTAATAAACCTGACGGGCAAGACACTGTTTTTGGTATTGAAGCGCTTCTTTTGGACTTAAAAGATCCAAGAAAAATAATAGGCAAGACAAAAGGACCAATACTTGTACCTGAGGAGCCATATGAGCTTTCTGGTTATGTTTCAAATGTAATTTTTCCTACTGGGGCACTCCTAAATAAAGGGTTGTTAACTATATATTATGGGGCAGCTGACACAACTGTATGTTCTGCAAGTGTTAATTTTGAAGATTTAGTTTCATCGATGTTGCCAAAAAAGAGTGAAAAATATAGCTTCAAAAGACACAAAGCTAATCCTATTATTGTGCCTGACAAGTTGCACGAATGGGAGGCAAAAGCCGTATTTAACCCTGCTGCCATTAGGCTTGGGGGCAAAACACATATTTTGTATAGAGCCCTTTCAGATCACAATACTTCCGTTATAGGATATGCATCTTCAAAAAACGGGCTAGATATCGACGAGAAGCTACCAGTTCCTATATACCTACCAAGAGAAGATTTTGAACAAAAGAAAATTGAAAATGGAAACTCAGGATGTGAGGATCCTCGTTTGACTAAAATTGGAAAAAATATTTACATGTGTTACACCGCATACGATGGCATAGGCCCACCAAGGGTTGCGATAAGTTCGATTGCGGAGAAGGATTTCTTAGCAAAAAAATGGAAATGGAGTAAGCCATTTTTGGTTACCCCGCGTGATTTGGACGATAAAGATACTTGTTTGTTTCCTGAGAAATTTAAAAATGGATATTGCATTATTCATAGAATAAACAGTGAAGTGTGTTTGGATTATTTGAACACCCTAGACCTTGAACATGAAATGGTAAAAAAGTGTGTGCGTGTCATGGGTCCAAGGCGTAATATGTGGGATAGTTCAAAAGTTGGTATAGCCTCTCCTCCTATTAAGACAAAATACGGCTGGCTATTGTTGTACCATGGTGTGTCACGTAGCCATAACACTTACCGAGTGGGTGCAGCCTTGCTTGACCTTAAGGATCCTTCTACTGTTTTAGCTCGAAGTACGGACCCACTTTTTGAACCAATAGAGGACTACGAAAAAAACGGCATAGTTAACAACGTTGTTTTCCCTTGTGGAGCTGTTGTGGAGAAGGGAATAGTATATATTTACTATGGTGGGGCAGATACAGTCACAGGAGTAGCTACCATGGAGCTTGATGTAATCCTCGAAGCCTTGACTCGTAAATACTAAATTGTTTGTGATATAATGTGGGTATGGAAATAAAACTTTTAACAAAAAATATTGAGCTTACGCCAGCCATTAAAAATCATGTTTTAGAGAAGGTTACAAAGTTAGGGAAGCTATTAAAGAAGATTGAAGATAAGGGAGGGGAGATAAAAGTTAATTTTGAAGTAGGTAAAAGCACAAAGCATCACAAGTCTGGACTTGTGTTTCACTCTGACTGCACCATACGTATAGACGGCAAGAAGTACTATCTATCAGTAGACAAGGAGGACTTATACAAGGCCATAGACGCAGTCAAGGATGGTCTTTGGACTGAAATAAGCAAGATTAAAGGAAAGGAAAGTACTCTTAAGGAACGTGGAGCCAGAAGTGTGAAGAAAATGATGAAAGGCCTATCAAAAAGGAATCCACAAACTTCGAAGTACTAATGAAGCAAGAAACCAAAAATTGTCAGAATTGTAAGCAAGATTTCATAATCGAGCCGGAAGATTTTGTGTTTTATGAAAAGATAAAAGTTCCTCCCCCGACTTGGTGCCCTCCTTGTAGGCTAAAACGAAGGCTAGCTTTTAGAAACGAAAGAACTCTTTACAAAAGAGAATGTGATTTGTGTCGGGAAAATATAATTTCTATGTATTCACCAAAAAATCCTTACACTGTATATTGTCCGAAATGTTGGTGGGGAGATAAATGGGATGCCCATGATTATGGGTTGGAACTGGATTTTTCAAAACCATTTTTTGAACAGTTAATCGAATTAGATAAAAAGATACCCCATTTGTCTTTGCTTCAAGAAAACAACATTAATAGTCCTTGGGTAAATTATGAGACTGATGACAAAAATTGTTATTTGAATTTTGGAGGCCATTTTAATCAAGATTGTGCTTATAATCAGTATGGCTTAAAATGCAGGGATTCATATGATAATTTCTGGATGATGCAAGGGGAATTTTCATTTAAGAATATTCTCTGCGAGAAAGCCTATAAAAATTTTGGATGTACTTTTTGCTTTGAATGTCGGGATACATGGTTTTCTTTTGACTGCAGGAATTGTTCTAATATTATTGGCTGTTCTGGGCTCAGACACAAGAGCTACCAGATTTTTAATAAGCCAGTCTCAAAAGATGAGTTTGAAAAGTTTGTAAAAGAAAACATAGATGGTTCCCGTCAAAAATTTGAAAACCTAAGGAATAAGTCTATTGAATTTTGGAAACAAGTACCACAGCGAGCTTTGTTTATTGAGCGTACTTTAAACAGTACTGGCAACATAATAAAAGATTCAAAGAATTGTCATAACGCTTGGAGTGTTGAAAAGTCAGAAAATTCAAAGTTCCTAATGTTTGATATTGATTTAAAGGATTCAATGGACATAACTAGTGTGTGGGGCGGAGAACTAAATTATGAGGTATTAGGAGCTACGTCATCCTTTAACTTACTTTCTTGTCTATTTATGCTTGATAATTGCACAAATATTAGTTATTCAATAATGATGTCTGGTTCCAATGATTGTTTTGGGTGTGCTTTTTTAAAGCACGGCGAGTATTCTATTTTAAATAAAAAATATTCAAAAGAAGAATATCAGGAACTATTACCTAAAATTAAAGAACATATGATTAATATGCCTTATGTTGATAAAAATGGACGAGTCCATAAGTATGGAGAATTTTTCCCTTATGAAGCATCACCTTTTTCTTATGAGGAGACAGTAGCTAACGAATATTTCCCAATGGACACCACGCAAATGCAAAGGGAAGGTGTGAATGCTTTTGACCACACAGTAGAAACAAATTATGATGTTGAAACGATTATTCCACCGGATAATGTACATGATGCAGACGAAACAATTTTGAATAAGGCTATTAAGTGCGAGGAGACAGGAAAGTTATTCAAATTAATTAAAATGGAGCTGGATTTTTACAA
>CAYZOL010000017.1:0-11263 GCA_964480325.1 uncultured Candidatus Saccharibacteria bacterium
TCTTTTGAATATGCCACGGCCACCTCCCCTCCTAGCTCAGGCATAGTGCCGGTAGCTACACCATCTAGCACTCTCTTGAGTAAAGTTTTCCTTGAAACTCTGTATGATACACCTTGGTCTCGCAAATCCTTGCGAAGGACTGTTTCATCCAAAACTTTAATTCCGTGGAAATTTATGAATACCACAGAAGGAGCTTCTTTTATTGCTTTACTCAAGTCTTTTATTATTTCTTCTTTTTTTGATTTTAATAACATGATTGATTTTCTTGAGCGAAGCGATTAGAAAATTTTCACCCTGTTGCTCTAAAGCGACGGAGTTATGAAAATAATATTCGTTGCGCTCATTAATTTTCAATAAAAAAAACGGCTTTTGGCCGCAAGATTTTCCGCCTCATCGGCAGATATCGACCCACTAAACAGGCTTGTTGTTTAAGACCTTTCAGTCACCTATTTTCTTTGCGGTTACAATGACTAATATAACACAAAAACTTTAATTTGCAACATTATCTACCTCTACTGAAGTTGACTCCTCCTCTGATGCGCTCAAAAAACTGACAACAAAGATACCTGCAAGGCCTATGGCTATCATTGCAGTGAAAAGTATCAGAGTCTTAAAAAAGTGTTTGTTTATCATCGGCAAATTAATCATACCATAAACTATTACATTATCTACCTGCCATATCCTAAGACTTAACTAGCTACTACCAGCCTTCAATCCCCACCCACAAGAACAGACTGCTATTTCAAAAGTCCGAAAAGAGTATAATAGGTTCATGACAAAATACCATTGGTTTTTGATTCTCTCATTTTTATTAGTCTGGATTTGGGCGGCAATAAACCCAGTATTTCCAAACGACTGGTTGCTTGAGAATTATTTAGTATTCATTTTTGTTCCAATTATTTTACTCATTGGCCGATATTTCAAGCTTTCAAAAGCATCGTACACAGTTATAACCATCTTCATGATTCTGCATGTTATCGGTTCGCACTATACCTATGCCGAGGTGCCCTTTGGCTATACTCTCCAGGACTGGTTCGGAAGTGACCGCAATATGTACGACAGAGTAGTGCATTTCCTTTTTGGATTTTTGTTCTTCTACCCTATCCGTGAAGTTTTCATGCGACTCGCCAAGGTCAAAGGCATTTGGGCATATATCATCCCCATTGACTTACTAGGTTCATTCTCGGCGCTCTATGAAATAGTCGAGTGGCAAGCGGCGAAAAATGTCGCCCCCGAAGCCGGGCTCGCCTTCCTCGGAAGCCAAGGCGATGTGTGGGATGCACAGAAAGACATGCTTCTTGCCATCCTAGGCGCACTCTTAGGAGCAGTAATAATTTTTATAATAAACTGGATGTATAAGAAAGACTTCTGGCAGGATATTAAAGATGGTTTTAAATTATAAAAAGGCGACCACGAACTAGGCGAAGTCGAACTCTCTCGCATGATGAATGAAAAATAACTCCGTCGGGTGTCCAACACCCGACGGGACTTATGGCAAAAGGTCTTCTTCGAGCAAAGAGCTTAATCCCCTCTCCTCGCGTAGCATTTCTATCACACCGGCGCACTCCTTTTTAAAGTTCTGGTTAGTGCCATAAAAATCCAAAAGATTCTTGGCCTCCTCTTCAGATACCAAAGAAAAATTATTCGAATCATATTCTTTTTCACTAGATGAAACTAGATGTACTTTTTCTTTTGGAATGTCATGCATTAAGTAATTCAAATGCACATACGGTCGAATCTTTAAGAAATATGCATCATCGTCTATAAGTTTTGACTTAAATCTGCCCTGAAATAGTGCACCACTCCTTTTATGAACTAAATTAAAATAATTTGTATAGCCTCCAAGTAATCTCTTAAAAAATTCGGATATTCCTCCATCTACTTCTTGTTTTAATATAAAATGAAAATGATTTGGGTTAAAACAGTAACAAACAATAGATACCAATGGCTTTGGATCCAAGCCCGTCGGGTGTTGGACACCCGACTGGCTATATTTCACCGCAATATTGTGCTCTTTTATACTCCCAATTGGCTTAACTACATTAAACTCCTTTACACTAAGTACAAATCGCATTAAATCAGCCTCACTCATAAAAATATCCCTCTTGTCTACTCCTCTGTTATAGATGTGATAGTAAAGACCAGTGATAAGTGGCTCTTTTCTCATGAAGTAAGTATACCACACAAGCCTTGTCGGGTGTTGGACACCCGACGGTGGTTAATTGGCAAGGATTATTTAGAATTATTTAAAATTATTTCTGGATTAATATAGTCGCGACGTTTTGGGATGCGCCACAGTCTATGAGCCAGGTTGAAGGAAGCGTTGTGCCTGTAAGCTTAACTATTTTGAAACCATATGCTGGAATTGTATAAACAGAACCAGCCTTGATCTTTCTAGACACTGGAGCGCGGTTGTCCAACATTAGCTCTGTGCCAACCTTAAAGGTATTTTGGTTTGGAGTAGCCCTACACTCAGTATCAAACTGAATGCGAGTAGTGGCATATTTAACAAGTGCTGCTTGGTAAGTTAGCTTGGGCTCGGAAGCTGTACTAGTTTTGTTGCTTTTTGTATCAGTGTTCGTAACCTCTGTTTCATCTTGTGCGATATTGTTAAATTCTAGTTTTTGCACTTCGTCCACTCTGTTTGTCATATTGTAGTAGCCTATGAACAATAGGAGTAACAATATCACTCCGCTGACAATATACCAGAAATTTTTACTGCTTAGGTTAAAGTTATTCATGCCGGAACTATAACACAAAACACCACTTTTTTGAAGTGGTGTTTTGCTTAGTACAAATAAATAAGCTAAACCAGAACTATTTATTGTGCCTGCATAGATTTTTCATCGGCTATTCTTTTCTTTATTTCCTCTACCCTTTGCTTGTATGAAGCATTGTCTGGAAAAGCAGTAACAAATGACTCCCATAGGGGCAACGCAGTTTCTAAATCATTCACTTCATATAGATATGTGGCATAGAGTTGTACAATTGTAAAATCATTATTAGTCTTTTTTATTGCATCCTCCAAAAAAGGCATTATTTCATGAGGATACTTCTTCTGATCATGCCAGTACATATCATACATTTTTGTATACACAGACACTGCTTGCGGATCTAAAGTTAGTGCTTTTTTGAAAGCTTGCTCAGCTCTCACAAAGTCCTTCTGTCCCTTATATATTGAGCCTATATTTGAATATGGTATATAGTCTGTTGGAGATATTTCTGAGGCTTTAGTGTATGCATTAATTGCATTCTTTAACTCCCCTTTTGCCTCATAATTCATTCCTAATTGTAGATATTCGGAAAAACAGGGTGTTGTGTCTTTTTCGATACAATCTTTTGCATCTATTTTCCCCTGAATGCCACTTACTACAGTATTGATCTCGTCTTTTTGCTCCTCAGTCAAACCTGTATCAACATCCTCTGGCATTTGACCGATATCTATGGTGTTATCAATACCTGACATATCCTTATTTTTAGTGTAATACACCAATCCTGCCAAAACTAATAGAATTAATACGATTATTATAATATTTCTATTTTTATTTATATCTTTGTTTGTTTCTTGTGTTTCCATGACTCCATATTATCACAAAAAAGACAAAATAAAAACCCCCTTTCGGGGGTTTTTATTGTTTTTAAGTCTTTTCTGACTAGCTCACTAAAGCGTTATTTAGTAAGTAAGAGTACCACCAGTTACTGGTAGAGTCTTTGTTACTGAAATAATACCTAGGTGTGTCTTATCATCCCAGTTGATATCAGATGCTGCTGCAATATCTGCACGAAGTGTTTCGTCAGATGTTGCACCAGTAGTATCACCTTTCACAACAAATGTCTTTGTTGTTCCAGCTGAGACAACTTCACCAGTTGTATTGAGAAGACCAGTGTACACTATAGCATCACTGTTATTACTCTTTGTAAGAGCATTAGCAGCTGTTTGTGTGTAGTCGTAGTCGATAGTCAAGTCGCTGGTTAATTGACAAGCAGTTGTTGTAAGAGTCGTAGCATCAGGAATTGCTGTAATAACACAACCTGATACTAGAGTTACATTTGCTCCTGTTAGAGTATCGTATCCAACTGGAGTAACTGTGTCTCCTACTGAGAATCCATCTGTACTTGCAACAGTAATAGATGTAGCCGCATCAGCCAAGTTTGCTGTCAATCTTGTCTGTGCACCAAAGAATAGTTTACCTATACCTGGTTGCATTGGGCGGTAGTACACGATATCACCTGAAGCACCTGCAGCACTCATCACTGGAGTAACCGTTAGGGTTGTACCAGGAGCTGTAGTGATTGCAGTTACTTTGTGTGTGCCAGTAGTCATGTAAGCAGCAGCTGAAGCGTCGTATACACGAACGTTTGCACCTACTGGAATACCTGAGAATCCTGTTGAGAGAACTACAGTTGATGTAGAACCTGCACCGTCACCAGTAGCGGTTACATAAGACTCTGTAGCAAGAGCTGTAGACAAATCTGTACTCTTGTATAGATTTGCAGCACCTGTACTTGTAGTGTCAACAGAACCAGAGATTGTAAGAGCAACTGCGTTAACAACTGCATCATATGCAGAGTTTGCAGCTACATCAAATTCAAGAACAGTAGCACCTGCACCAGCGACAGCTGAGCCAGATGGTGAACCTGAAGCTTTGGATACTGTAGCACGTGTCCTGTAAACAGTTTGTGATGTACCAGTTGCTGAAGTTACAGTTTCTGTAATAGCAGTACCTGATTGTCCACCACGTGAAGTTACGTTTGCAGCAGAAGCAAGGTTAAGAACATGTGTTCCACCAGCAACAGCTGAACCGTAAGGACTTACAGAGCCTTTGATTGTCAAAGTCTTTGTAACATTTCGTGGAATCACCCAGTCAGAAGCAAGGTTAAATGTAGCAGTACCGTTTGATTGAGCGTTGAATGATGCAACTGTACCAAGGAGGGTTGCTCCATCGTAAAGCTTTATATTACTCAATGAACCACCAAATGATGATGTATCTGTAATAGTTATTACTGATACGTTTACATCTTCACCAGCACCAGCAGCGAAATCAAGAGTAGCTAGTGTCTGATCTGTCTCACCCATTACTACGATGTTTGCAACCGGAGTTGAAGCACCAGCAGTAATTGTTAGTGAACCAGTTGAAGAAATAACAACATCCTGAAGATCTGTATCTGTGGTTGAAATTCCAGCGTCAGCACCAGTTGAAACACCAGTAGCTGAAGCACTTACGAACTCAAGACCTGGTTGTCCAGCAGCAGCGAATCCAGCAGCACCTGTAAGGATGTCTGCGTAAAGATCAACAACATACTGAGCACCAGCAGCAATAGTAACAGAAGGAGAAAGACTAAATGTGTAGTCTGCACCTGCTGTTCCTGAAAGTGTACCTTGGGTTGTAGCGATTTGAACGCCACCACTCTTCAAAGTAAGATTCTGGAAGTTATCACCGAAGTCTGAAGTAGCTTCATCATCATCATCACCCACAACGATTTGTGTAAGGTTTACTGCCTCACCAGAACCAGCTGTGAAAGTCATAGATCCAACTCGTACGTTTGTAGCTCCTACAACACCATTTGGGTTAACTGTAGAACCGTTAGATACAGAGAAGTTTTCAGCCAATGTAAGAACTCCAGATTTAACTGTAAGAGTTTGTCCAGAAGCTGAAGAAGGAGTTAGACTTGTGAATGAAACTTGACCTGTAGCATCGCCTGATGAACCAGACAATGAAACAAGAACTGTTTGGTTAGCAGCAAGGTCAGTACCAGAAGCTTCCTCTACATTCGCACGGTATTCAAACACTCCTGTTGTTCCAGCAGGGATGATTGCAGTGTTTCCTAGTGAGAAAACATTTGCAACTTCATCAGCTACAGAATCATCTGTAGTTCCTACCTGTGAACCGTTGAAGTAAAGTTTACCATCGTTCAATGTAAGATCGGAAGATTCCTCGTTTACAGTTATACGAACATATGAAACCTTAATATCTTCACCGTTTGCCTTGTAATCAAAGCGAGCGAGAACAGTATCAAGACCACCTGAAGCAATGTTGCCTGAAGGTGAGTTCGCTGAACGTGAAATTGTAAGTGTACCGTTGTTGATACTTGTGCCTGTACCTGTTGTAGGTTCAACCAAAGTAAGAGCAGCACCAGCATTAAGAGGAACAGTGTCTACGTTGTAATTCATATCTGCTGATACGAAGTCCGCAGTAGAACGAATTGTGAACTTGAATGCTCGTCCTGTACCTTTTACAACTTTTCCGTTAAGAACAAAGATTTTGTTCTGTCCTGAAAGAAGTGTATAAGGAGCTGAAGACCAATCAAATACAACTTTGTTGTCTGATCCCATTTGAACTGTTGGACCAACTTGAACACCACCTACTGAAAGGCTAAGGTCTTGAATGTCTCCAGGAGTAACTGTGCCGACAAGTGTCATTACAATTCTCTTTACAGCCATTTTCTGAGCATTAGCGGTTGCAGTAAATCTCCACAATTCCTGAGCATCAGATTTTGGATCTAATGTAGCAGGATAAGTAGATGTGTTAGTTAAGTTGATGTAACCAAGATCAGTAATGAAAGCTGTAGTGAATTGATTACCATTTACTGGGAATGAACCACCTGCAACTCCACCACCTCCAAGAACAACATCAGATGAAGACATTACAGAGAAACCAACAGTGTTAGGACCAGTAGTGTTAGGACCCATATTGACACCTACCCATACTGTCTTAGAACCGTTAGCTGGGATTGAAAACAATCCATTGCTACTGTTGAATGAAAATACTTTTGTAGATACAGAACTAAGTTCTGCAAGCTTTGTAGTACCTTCATACAAGTACAAGTTGTTGATGTCACCATCAGCAGCTATACCAGTTCGTGTTAGTTTCAAAGTGTTTACATTAACCGGTGCACCTGTTCCGTTTGAGAAAACAAGTTTCAAAACTGGAGCTGCGTTTTGCATAACGCCAGTTGTATCATCGATCAATAGTGTACCTGAAGCTGGATTATCAGAAGCAAGCATTACGTTCACAGCACCAGTTGTAGGAACTACAACAGTACCAGAAGCACATGGCAAACCAGTTGTTACACTGAAGCCAGCGCTTGATGAACATCCTGCAGGGAATGAAACGCCTCCAGAACATGGCATGCCAGTTGTTGAACTGAATCCTGAACCAGAAGTACATCCAGCAGGATATGTCATACCACCTGTTGTGCTTCCACCAGCCACTGACTCAAGAGCCGCACCAGTTTTAGCGCCAACAACTCCGTCAGCTACAAGACCTTTAGCAGACTGAAAAGCTTTTACAGCAGCCAATGTCTTTGTGCCAAAGTATGTACTCTCTAATCCTGGAGAGCCAGCTCCTGTTGTTGAAACAAGAAAACCGTTTCCATTAAGAGCTTGTTGAAGGCTCATAACTTGAGAACCGGTTGATTTTAGTTTTAGCAGTCCTGTGTGAGTGTAAGCTAAAGCTGAGCTAGTGAAAGCTGCAAAAGCTACAAACACCAAAACTCCTAAAAGAAATTTTGATTTTAATAATTTACTCATAAATTTTACTTCTTACGCCATTAATTAGTTTCGACAAAACTAAAAGCGTATTTTCTATCACTATGCTAATGCCATTAATTAATAATAAATAATAATGAGGCACGAAACGATAGTGGACAGATATAAAACAAAACATCGAAAACTGAAAACATAATTCTAAAGTTTTTAGAATTATTGCTCCACCTAGAAATAAATTTGATCTAGTGGAACTATTCAATTTTCAATGACCTTTCATTTACCCAACTTAGGCATGTAAATTACTTTACAAAACCAGAACTGGGCTTGCTCTCCCTCAAAATTTTTTCGACGAAATTTTGAATGAAAACAAATACAATTTTTGTGTACACGAAGCTCACGCAAAAAACGCAAGTTCATAATACACAGTTATATTATAGTACAGCTAAAAGGTAGCAGCAATATAATATTGTGTGGATAACCTTATAAAATAAGAACTCCGCACAAAACACATATTGTCATATTATTGCCAAAAAAGCAAAGAAAGTTTTAATTAGAAAGTAAAAAAATCAGGCAGTAAAGAATACAAAATTTTTCGAGAAACTAAATGATAAAATACTTACTCCACCTCTTTGAGCCACTTTTCTTAAGGACACCGTCCTTTACCATATCCACCAGTTCCCTTTGCAAAGTTTTCTCACTTGAACTCAAAAGGACACCTCCAATTTTATTTTTTATTTCAGTAATAGTAAGTCCATCCTTGGTGTCCTTTAGAGCATTAACAATGTCAAACCTCCTCTCCTTCTTCAAAATCTCAAATGACTTTTTATTCTGTGGAAACTTTGTCCTAACATGATTATGTCTAGCATCAAGTTTGCCTGGGACCAGCGCACTGAGCTTGTGAGATTCTAACGGACGCACTGCAACTTTATCGGACAGAGCTTGCATTAAAGTTCCACCCTTTTGGACACCAATTCTTGTCTGTAAGTAATGTCCGTTATGATGTCCTTTATTAAAGGACATCGGGCTTTCGATCTTATTATTTATTTTTTCAAGTTCGTTATCAAAGTCATTTTGTGAATTGGAAAAATACTCTCCAAGATTGGCAAAACCGTTGTATGGTTTGTAATATTGTAGAGATTCGTTTACCGCTTTTTTGAGCTCACTAAATTCTTTTTTTAGGATGCTAAAATTCATTTCTGAGATCATTCCAATACTGTATGCAATATTTAAAAATGATAGAGTTTCTGCTACCTTTGAACCAAGGAGAATCATGGACCTTTCTGTCCTAGAGAACCTTATGACATGCATGTCCGATACAATATCAGCACCAAGCTTGCGTAGCCTCCCCCTGAGTGGTTCATCTACCTCAATAATGTCCGTTACCATATACAACGCAGTAACAAGCTTATTTGTCTTATTGTAAGAGACATTAGGCATCGTGTCTTTTATATGTAAATTAGTGGTCGAAGATATGTCTTTTATCTTTTTTTCTTCGTTTAACATACTGTCCATTATATATAGGACACGGCAAAAGTCAATTGAAATATCAGGATAGTTTTGAAAAGTTTCGTATTTATATTAAAAAATTGTGAACTAGCAACAAACACTCTCTGCGTGTTAAAATACACCAATGGCAAGAAATGGTAAAAATAAAACAAAGGAAAAGATAAAGGAAAAAAAGAAGAATGATGATTCAAATGTAAGCAAATTAAAAAGAGAAACAAAGCACGGAATTTTGGCTATCGTTTTTTTTGTTTTGGCGCTGATTTTGTTTTTAGCAGCGTTTAAAATGGCGGGAGTTGCTGGTGATTTTTTTTACAAAGTTTTTTACTATTTGCTGGGTGTGGGCTATGTATTATTGCCTACTCTTTTTGTGCTACTCGGAACCTCTTTTTTGAATTCAGAAACTCCTAATGACATAGGCTGGCTACGCATAGTGAGCGCACTTATGTTTCTTTTTTCTGGATTGGGAATTATTGATATCGCATCACAAACTCATGCGGGAGGTTTTTTGGGCAGAGTTTTGTCGACTCCACTTATGGCGCTCTTTGATATGTATGCGAGCTTGATTTTTCTTGGAGCGATGCTCATCATCTCTATCTTGGTAATGTTTGACACGAAGCCTGCGTTGATTTCATTCTTCAAAAGAGTGTGGTCAGTTTTTGCTACAAAAAAGGAGGCTGTGCAAGACGAAGAGATGAGCACAAAAATCACTCCACAAGAAGCAGAGATTTCAAAAAATGAAGAAGAGGTGGAAAGTACAGTAGAGAAAATAAAGAAGACATTAGGTGTAAAAAACAAAGCAGAGGAGGAAGAAGAAATGCCAATACAAAAAAGAAAAGGACATGTCTCAAACTACGTCCCACCGCCTCTTTCATTGTTAGAAGAAGACAAAGGTAAGCCAAACACAGGTGATGTAAAAGCGAACGCAAACATAATAAAACGAACACTGGCAAATTTTGGAATAGAGGTTGAAATGGATGAAATAACCATTGGACCATCGGTAACAAGGTACGCCTTAAAGCCCGCCGAAGGTGTAAAACTTTCACGCATTGTTGGACTACAAAATGACCTGTCCTTGGCACTTGCTGCATTCCCTCTTCGTATCGAAGCACCTATCCCAGGTAAGTCACTTGTAGGAATAGAAATACCAAACAAGGCAAAATCTATTGTGGGACTTGCTACGCTACTTAAGGATGACAAGTTCCAAAATGCTCCAAACCCTATCACCTTGGCGCTTGGTAGAAATGTGGGAGGAAAAGCTATCTTTGGAAACCTAGCAAAGATGCCACACTGTCTTGTGGCCGGCGCCACAGGTGCAGGAAAATCCGTAACTATCCATGCCATGATTACATCCCTACTCTACAAAAACGGACCGGATGATTTGAAATTTATCATGGTGGACCCAAAACGTGTGGAGCTTACACTGTATAAAAACATCCCGCACCTACTCACCCCCGTCATCACTGATGCCAAAAAGGCTATTCTTGCTCTTAAATGGGCTGCAAAAGAAATGGATAGACGCTATGACATACTGGAGTCAGAGTCAGTCAGAGATATACAGTCATATCATACAAATATCTACGACAAGAAAAAAAGCAAAGGTGGTGATGAGGATGGCCCCGATAGGATGCCCTACATAGTAATAATAATAGACGAGTTGGCTGATATCATGAGTTCCTACCCTAGAGAACTAGAGAGTGCTATCGTCAGACTCGCCCAGATGTCCCGTGCTGTAGGTATACACTTAGTACTTTCCACACAAAGGCCTGAGGTAAACGTGATAACTGGCCTCATAAAGGCCAACGTACCTGCACGTATAGCGCTCAAGGTAGCCTCACAGATAGACTCACGCACCATTTTAGACGCTGGAGGTGCAGAGAAGCTCTTGGGCGCAGGTGATATGCTATATTCATCGGGCACAGCTAGTCCTGAGCGTCTTCAGAGTGCATACATATCCGAAGATGAAGTAAAAAAGGTTGTATCCTACCTTCGTGAAGCCTATGCAGATGAGATAGGCGACGAAATAAATCTATCTGGTAGCAACCTATCCCCCGACAAAAGTATTTTTGATAGCGCACTTGACGACGATAACGCAGGAGATGACGATGAAATGTATGAAGAAGCAAGGATGTGTGTGATTGAGGCTGGAAAAGCTTCCACCTCGTATTTACAAAGGAAATTAAAATTAGGATACGCCCGGGCTGCTCGCTTGATGGACAAGCTAGAAGAACGAGGAGTAATAAGCGCAGGTGACGGTGCAAAACCAAGAGA
>CAYZOL010000017.1:11273-13052 GCA_964480325.1 uncultured Candidatus Saccharibacteria bacterium
GCACGGCATGATCGACAATTTCCTGAAAGACGGCGAGGATTTATAAGCGCTGGTTAGGGTGCAAATCCAAGTGAAGTGCTTTTAAAGATTGAGAGAACAGAGTCAGGTGAGAACATAGTATAAAGAGGATGAACAATGATGCAAAAAAAATAACAAGGATAGTTTTGATAGCTGTATTTTTTATTTTTATTGCTTTTTATGCCTTCTTTCGCTCCTATGACTTGATCTTTGGAATAAAAATAAAAAATGTAAACATCGTGGACAATTCGACCATGACAGAAAGTGTCCAAAAAATCACTGGCAATGCTAGAAATGCGGTAAACCTGACCTTGAACGACCGAGAAATATCAATAGACAAAGACGGCAACTTTGAGGAGACTATTGCCCTGCTTTCAGGGTATAATATAGTGACAATAAGAGCCAAAGATAAATTTGGACATGTCGATGAAAAAAATTATAAATTAATATACTCTCCTATTTTTCCTGAGATAACCGAAGAAGTCAAAGAACTTCCTAAGTCCACAGAAGAAACAGGGCCAATACAAAATGATGAAGAAGAAAGATAAAAAAGAAAGTAAGACCATAGGTTCCCCAAGTGAAGGCAAGGACAAATCTGTGCTCGACGATGCATTGAAATCCATTCAAGCAAAATTTGGAGAAGGATCTATAATGAAATTCGGCGACGCTCCAAAGGTAGATGTGAATGTAATACCTACTGGATCACTAGGCTTGGATATGGCGCTAGGTGTGGGTGGCATACCTCGCGGTAGAATTATTGAGATATTTGGACCCGAGTCCTCTGGAAAGACAACACTCTCTCTCCATATTGTAGCAGAGGCGCAAAAACTAGGTGGCGTATGCGCATATATTGACGCAGAACATGCTATGGATCCTGAATACACAAGGAAACTTGGAGTAAACATAAAAGAATTACTCATTTCACAACCGGACAACGGAGAACAAGCATTAGAAATTGTAGAGAGCCTCGTGCGCACAGGAAAGATTGATGTGATAGTAGTGGACTCAGTAGCTGCGCTTACTCCAAAAGATGAAATTGAGGGTGACATGGGATCATACCATGTGGGTAAACAAGCACGTCTGATGTCTCAGGCATTGCGTAAGCTCACAGCTATAGTTGCTCGCTCTAAAACGGTGGTCATATTTATTAACCAAATCCGCATGCAAATAGGTGTGATGTTCGGCAACCCTGAAACTACTCCAGGAGGTAAAGCGCTTAAATTCTATACTTCTGTGCGTCTAGACATCCGCCGAATTGCTCAAATAAAAAAAGGTGAAGACGTCGTGGGTGGTAGGACCCGGGTGAAAGTAGTAAAAAACAAAGTTGCTGCGCCGTTTAAACAAACTGAATTTGACATTATTTATGGTGAAGGCATCTCACACGAAGGCGAAATGATGGCCTTGGGGGAAAAGCTTGGCACTATTGAAAAATCCGGCGCATCATATTCATATAAAAATAAGGAGGGTGAAAAAGTCCCTATGGGCCGAGGCTATGATGCTACCCGCACCTGGCTCAGGGAGAATCCAAAGGTAGTCAAAGAATTAGAAAAAGAAATCCGCGCAAGATTTGGTGAGATACAAGCACCAGGCGCAAGCGAGTAGTTAAAATAATATTATTTGCAGTTAAAAACCAAATTTGGTAATATCTCTCCATGGCACAATTAGATTACAGCGATATACGCGAAAAGAAGATAATTATTCACGATAATGAGCCTTGTGAGGTCTTGGAGAGCCACGTTGCCCGTACCCAAATGAGGAAAC
>CAYZOL010000018.1:0-13030 GCA_964480325.1 uncultured Candidatus Saccharibacteria bacterium
CGTAATAGTTTCTTTACTTTTTCTTCGATTTTTTTACCGAGGGCTTCAATATCTTTATCGCTTGAGAATGATTTTGGGTCGATGACCGTTCTTGGTGTTTTTAATATTTTTGAATAAATATTATTAAACATAATTCTGCATTCTACTCCTTTTGTTACAAAACACAACACCCCCTAGGTGAATAAAAAAAGCACCCGATATTCTGGGTGCAGTTGTTTTTTGGAATTCCAACTTATTCTTTCTTGAGAAGCTCCTTGGCGAGCTTCTCGATCTCTAACAGTTGTCCGTCCTCGGGCCCATGGACGGTTATGGAGTCGTTGTCGGTGTTGTAACCGGCAACGATTATGTTAGCTGAGTTATTCAAGGCACGTTTGCCTTGAGCTGCTAATTTAATAGCATATTCCTCAGCTACTTGTCTGCTGTGGTTTTGGCCGGCACAGCAGAGCCCAGGCATAGAAGAAAAGTGGTATGTTGCCAAAATCAGGCAACCCTTCCTTTTCTCCTGACAGTAATTCACCCAATTTTTCACTTCAAGAAAAAATGGGTTGTGGTCGAAATTAAATTTCCCCCCAACATGCCGGAGGATCTTCAATAGTCCCATCGCTATTTGCATAGCGATGGCGAAGTGCACTCGACCATCCATGCACTTCAGCACTAAAATTTCAGTTGGATGCTCCTTGCGGTACATCCTCCTGCTTTTTTTGTTCTCAGGGCGAATGAAATCATTACTCTGAGAACGATTATATTTCAACACGAACTCCCCGATAGAGTTTAATTTTTCGGGGGTTTTGTAGTTGCATTCAGAGAAGGATGCCAAGTCCTCCTCTTTTAGCTGTTTGAACAGACGGGTATTCTCGTCTGTAGTACCCACGATGACTTGCAGGCCAGCTTCCAGTAAATCTTGAAATTTCTCAACTATAATCTGCTGAGCATTTTCAAGATATCCACAGGCTCTCAAAATTGAAGTCTGCTCGTCTTCCTTGTGCCTGTAGGAAGACGAGATCATAACAAGCATTCCTTGCTCGGCAGAAATTCTGCCATTTACAAGGTTCGAACGCAGAATTTTTAATTCTGTTTCGAATGCTTGCCATGTATCTTTCGCCCTCGGATTAACTATGAGGGCGAAGTTGTGAAGATAGAGCCAGTCAAAGTTGCCCAGGCAGACAACTTTTTCCTGGTGATTGATCTCGACGAACTTGCGTCCGTTTTTTTCAATCACCATCTTCACGTGTTGCGCATTTCCGTAAAGGAGATGCGCTAGGTCCCCAACCACCTGGTCAGGGAAGTCGGGATAGAAACCCTTGAGGGTTTCTACTATTTTTTTTTCCATGGCGGGTGGTTTAAAATTTTCGAATAACTATTTTTTTTGCTCACGAGAGATTACAACAAATCTGGCCAGTTGTAAAGGAACGTCCTGTTTATAAGTTTCTCTCTCTAGAAATTTACTAAATAAATTATTTTGAATATTTGGTTTATAATGTACCCATGGCGGATAAATTGTTTGATGTTGAATATAAAAAACTAAACAAGGCACAGAAAGATGCAGTGGACAGTATTGAGGGCCCCGTGATGGTAGTAGCAGGGCCGGGGACCGGAAAGACGCAGGTTTTGGCCTTACGAATTGGGAACATTTTGAATGTTACGGATACCAAGGCTGACAGTATTTTGTGTCTTACCTTTACAAACTCTGGGGTTAAAGCCATGCGTGAGAGGCTAAGGAAGTATATTGGGGCTGAGGCCTCGAAGGTGCACGTGTCTACATTTCATAGTTTTGGGATGGATATCATAGAGGAGTATTTTGGGGTGCTGGGGCTAGATGAGATGCCGAAGCTTATGGACGAGAAAGATGCTGTGGCTATTGGAGATGCAATATTGCAAGACAACACTTGGGAGCACTTGAAACCTAGAGCAGATAATTCTAGGTATTTTAGTGATTTAAAATCTTTGATTTCATTGTTGAAGCGTGAGCGTATCCAGCCAGCAGATTTTGATAAATTATTGCAAGGTGAAATAAATAATATAAAAAATGATCCAAGTAGTATCTCAACAAGGGGGGAGAGTAAGGGCAAGCTAAAGAAAGAGGTAGAAAAGAAGATCGAAGGGCTAGAGCGCACCGGTGAGGCAATGCGTTTTTATGAATTTTATGAGCAGGTTAAGAAAGCAAAGAACTTTTTTGACTATGATGATGTGTTGGAAAAATTGGTAAAGATCGTTGAAGATTCAGAAGACGCGAGTGCTTTTATCCGAGAAAATTACCAATATGTACTGATAGATGAACATCAGGACTCCTCTGGAGCTCAGAATGAATTTCTGCAAAAAGTTTGGGGCGAGGTGGAGAATCCAAACATTTTTGTTGTCGGTGACGACCGCCAGCTTATTTATGGGTTTGGAGGCGCATCGTTGGAATATTTTGAGAATTTCAAACACACTTTCGGAAAAGCAAAATTAATAACCCTGGTGGAGAATTATCGTTCAACACAAGAAATACTAGACTCCGCTCACAACCTCCTGCAAAGCTCTATAAGCAAAGAAAAGCTCAAGAGTAACAGCAAAGAAAGTCACCCTCTAAATTTAGTGGAAGCAAACTACGAAAGAGATGAGATAATCCTTGCAGGACTTGATATCCAAAAGAAAATAAAAGAGGGGATAGACCCAGACGACATGGCAATTTTGGTGCCTAAAAACAGGCATGTGCGTAGTGCAATGACAGTGTTACGTGATATGGGTATAACGGTAGCAACTGGAGAGAAGTTGAACTTCTTTGACTCGCCGGTAGCACTGAGCTTCATTCGAGTTTTAAATATTCTTGCTTACCCAGCAGATGGGTCAATGCTGGCGGAGTCTTTCTTTGACCCACTTACAAATATTAAACCAATAGAGGCGCACAAATTTGTGAGAGACAACAACATGCGCGCTTTTTCTTTTTTGGATTTAATGGAAGAAGAAAGGCCAACTCTTTTCAAAGAGGAAAATTCAGTAAAAATATGGATAGCAAGACTAAAAGAATGGTTTGGGCTAACCAGTGAAGAGAGCGTTTATTCTTTTGTGCAGAAGGTAGGTTCAGAGTTTTTGTTGAACACCGCAGGGAATCACGAGGACTTAGTCACTAGGGTAGAGGTGGTGCGTACAGTGCTTCACTTGGTCTTGTCCCAGATTGAGCGTCATCCGAAACTTACATTAAAAGAATTTATTGATTTTATTAAAAGACTCGAAGAGTATGGTCAAAATATTCCTCTTGCTTCTTTCGACGCCTTATCTGGGGTCAAAGTGCTTACTTTACATGGGTCTAAGGGCTTAGAATTTGATTTCGTCTGGATTGCCCACATGGACGAGAGGTCTCTTGCGGGCGGGCGGAGAGGTGGGTTTACGTTACCAGAGAGTGTGTCCGAGCGTATGGAAGAGCGTGACGACGAAGTTATTAAACGAGAGCTTTATGTGGCGATCACCCGAGCAAAAAGATTCTGCACTGTATCCTATTCGACTCACTCTTATACAGGAGGAGATAGAGTGCTGTCGGACGTGGTGGCGAATCTAGAAAGTAACTTCACCAGACAAAATGCTGATGAGACAGAGAAGATAATATTAAAGTACAATCCCAAGGCCTATGTAGAAAGTAATGGAGAGAGCAAAGCAAGCATGAACCTTGAAGAATTAAAAAAACTTGTCACCAAAGATTACGAAGACAGAAAAGTCTCGGTTTCCCTTTTGAATAATTTCTTTGAATGTCCATGGAAATGGTATTTTAGAAACTTGCTACAATTACCTGAACCCAAGGCAGAGAGCTTGGAATTTGGAAACATTGTGCATGGAACAATAGACAATATTTTAAAGTTAAATACAAATAAAGTTAAAGACGAAGAAGTAAAAAGTATTATAAAAAAGTTAGTTTTGAAATCTGGCTTTGGCGATGAAAGAAAACAAAAGGAGCTTGAACGTGATGCCTACAAAATAATATCTGTGTGGGTAGAGGCAAGACTTCCTAAGGTAGAGAAGGATAGAGAAAACGAAAAGAGCGTGTCAGTGTCAGACGACAGGTTTCCGCATCTTAATATCTACGGCAAGATTGACCTAGTGGAGATTTTAAACAAAGATTTTGTGAGAGTCACCGACTTTAAGACCGGAACTCCAAGGAAGAAGAGTGAAATAGAGAAGCCAGATCAAGAAGGAAGGATGTCGGACTACATGCGGCAACTTGCAATGTATTCGTATCTTCTTGGAGAAAATTCAAAGTGGAAGAAAAATGTTACCGAGTCACAGCTTGAGTTTGTTCAGGCTAAAAATGAAAAAGAAATGTTTTATAGTACATATATAGACAAGGAGCACATAGACCTACTGATCCGAGATATAACCGACTATGATAACCTCCTAAAAAATGGCAACTGGACGGACAGACCTTGTAACTTCAAAAACTACGGCAAGGCCGACGCCGTATGCGAATACTGCCAAATGGCGGAGATTTACACAAAGTAAAGTCATTTTGTATACCAGTTTCTGGTTACTGTATTTATTTCTATTGTTGTATAATTAAATAATGGAAGAAGAAAAATATCCAAAATTTATGGTAGGTGCTTTTCCTATAAACGATAAGGGAGAGATAATGTTAAGGACTTCACCATCAGTCGATGGAAAATATGTTTGCCTAAATAGGAGGTTGAGATGGGGTGAAACTATTAAGGAGGCACTAACCAATGATGTTTTAGAAAAAACAGGGTTGACTCTAATGCGCCATGAATTTTTAGGCCTGCAAGATGGACTTTTAAAAAACAAAGAAGGCGAATTGAATCATATGATATTTGTGGACTATTTAGTATATGTGAATGATTTCAATAATTACAAAGAGATTAATGGTCGCAAGTATGAATGGCATGTGCCGGCAGACTGGATTAATAAAGGTGAAGAGGCATTTGGGCCTAATATACTAAATGTAATTCACGGTATTTTATATAAACTAGATCAAGCGTAGAAAGCAAAAATCTTTATCTATAAGCTGTTGAAATTTTCCTAACTTATGTTGTTACATCAAACAGGGTACAGTATGTGAATACTGCCACATGGCGGAGATATATAATTTGGTTGAGTAACTAAATTAGTCCATCTTTGTTGACTTTCTAAGAGAGAGAGTACTTTAAAAGTGAATTTCATTTGTTCACTAAAATTAATGTTGCTAATGGCACAAGAAAAACAAGAGCTCACAATGGATGAAGCTCGACCACTTATTCGATCAATAAAAGATAATCCTGATGGTGTGATTTTTTTAACTCCACCTGACCCAACTGGGCATCTTACTGTACGGAAATTACCCAATGGTACGATTGTCTCCGATGTTCACCATTTTGGCGAAACCAGTCGATTTTTTGTTGAAACTATCGCAACAGAGGCCTGAATTAAAAACCCCTTATTACTCACCCTGTTTAGGCAGGGTGTTTTTTCTTGCAACTTTGGGCGGGGAGGGTTATATTCTATTTATATGAATAAGGATTTTCAAATACTACTTTATTATAAATACGTTCACTTGGACGACCCAGAGGTAGAGAAAGCAAAGCAGAAAAAGCTTTGCGAGGATTTAGGTTTGAAAGGGCGGATTATTCTAGCCAGCGAGGGCATCAACGGCACAGTTGAAGGCACAGTTGAGAATACTGAGAAGTATATCGAAGAGATGGTCAAAGACTCTAGATTTGCCACCATGAATTGGAAGAAGAGTGTCGGCACAGGGAGTGCCTTCCCCAAGCTTTCAGTAAAAACTCGTAAAGAAATAGTGTCACTTCATCTAGAAGACGGCGCTGGGGTGTGTGATATTGACCCGAATGTCATGACTGGGAAACACCTCCCGGCCGAGGAACTACATGAATGGATAAAAAATGGCAAGGAATTTTATATTGTCGACATGCGCAATGCATATGAGTTTAAAGTGGGTCATTTTGAAAATTCTATTTTGCCTCCTATGGAGAACTTTAGAGATTTACCGAAGGTTGTGGAGAGTATCAAACATTTGAAAGATAAAACTGTGCTTACTGTTTGTACCGGCGGAGTGCGGTGTGAAAAGGCTTCAGGATTTTTAATCTCCCAAGGTTTTACCGATGTGTACCAGCTCGAGAATGGCATCGTCACCTATATGGAGAAATATCCAAACGAAGACTTCAAAGGTAAACTCTATGTTTTCGATCAGCGAGTTGCTATGGGTTTCTACACTGATGATCCGAAGCATGAGGTAATAGGTAAATGTGATAGTTGTGGGGAAACTTCAGAGAACTATGTGAATTGTGCAAACCCAGTGTGCCACAGGCATTTTATTGCCTGCGAGAAATGTCTAGAAAAAGGCGGTGGGCAAGCGTTTTGCCCAGGTGGGTGTATTCTTTCGAGACATGGGCGCAAGATTAGCCCTGTAGAGGTGGATTTGGTATAATCATACATTATAAGTATAACTATTTAAATTATGTTAAATTTTACAGTACATGGTAATGATCTAACTGCACATGATGATGGCTATCATCATGCAGAAGAAGGGGTTAATTATTTAAAAACATACACTAAGCCTGAACAAGTTAGAAAAATGCTTGATGAAGCATATAAAAGTCCTGATAGAGTTCACAAGTTTAAAGATAATCGCGGAACAGAGTTTCAAATAAATTATGAAGACGGTGGAACTTATAGCATAAAAAAAGCTGCATGATAGAAAAAGCACAACAAGGTACCGAGCACCCGCTCTCGATTCTTGCGGGTGAAGCGTATAAGGTTTTCACCGAACTTGGTTTTGAGATTGCAGTAGGCCCAGAGCTCGAAACTGGGTGGTATTGTTTCGATGCGCTTAATTTTCCGAAAGATCATCCTGCTCGAGATATGCAAGATGCCTTTTGGATAAAAAACCAACCAGAAAATGTTCTGAGGACTCACACTACCACTACTACCAGTCGAGCCTTGGAGCAGGCAGGGAAGGAGGGTAGGATACCTTCCGCTTTTATATCTATTGGTAAAGTTTTCAGAAATGAATCAACCGATGCGACTCATGAGATGCAATTTTTCCAAATAGACGGAGTAATGGCGGGTGAGAATATTTCGCTAGCGGACCTGAAAGGGGTGCTAACTCATTTTTATAAAAAGATGTTGGGAGATGATGTTGAAATTCAATTTCGTCCAAGCTTCTTCCCATTTACCGAGCCGTCTATCGAGGTTTGGCTTAAATTTAAAGATAAGTGGCTAGAGGTAATGGGAGCAGGAATGTTTCATCCTAATGTATTGAAAAATTTAGGTCTTGATCCTAAAAAAACCCAAGTATTTGCTTTCGGTGGTGGGCTTGACCGTATTGCGATGATTAAATGGAATATTTCAGACGTTAGATTCTTTTATCAAGGAGATTTACGCCTCAATCAGTTTTAATTCTATGAAAATTTCTTACAACTGGCTCAAATGGTATATACCGGAGGTTCCTCCATCAGAAGAAATGTGGAATATTTTTACATTCCATCTTTGTGAAGTTGAAAGTGTAGAGAAGTTACCAGATGGCGACACTATTTTTGATATAAATATTTTACCTAACAGAGCGCATGATTTACTTAGCCATCAGGGGATTGCGCGCGAGCTTGCATCACTATTGAATATTCAATATGTTGACCCGACGCCAAAGTATAAAGTCCCTGAATCCAAACCAACAAATCTACAAATAAAAGTAGAATCCGGTAAATGCCGTCGTTACACTGCGCGCATAGTTAGGAATGTAAAAGTTGGACCATCGCCAGAGTGGGTAGTGAAGCATTTAGAAAGCATTGGTCAGAGAAGTATCAACAACATGGTAGACGCTGCGAATATTGTTATGTACGATTGCGGTCAGCCGATACATGTTTTTGACTTAGATAAAGTAAGCGGTGCTTTAGTAATTAGGTTGGCAAAAGAAGGGGAGGATATAACTACGCTCGACGGCAAGCTAGTGAAGCTAAAAACCACTGACCTTGTGATTGCTGATGAGAAGAATGTGTTAGCTATTGCTGGGGTGAAGGGCGGAAAAATTGCCGAGGTAGATGAGAATACCAAAAATATAATAATTGAAATTGGAAATTTTGACCCAACATCAGTCAGGAAGACCGGCCGTGGCGCAGGAATATTTACCGATGCATTGAAGAGGTTTGAGAATGATTTATCACCCGAGCTTTGTGATTTTGGAATGTTGGAAATGTCTGCGCTTGTCGCAGACATTGGAAATCCCGAGCAGGGCGAGGGGCTGGAGTTTCAAGAGATAATTGATTATTATCCTCATAAATCTGAGCAAAGAAAATTATCGTTTAGAGTTTCAAAAGTTTCTAAAATACTAGGGTTAGAAATTTCAAAAGAACAAGTAGAAGACATTTTGAAACGATATAATTTTACTTATACGAATTCTGGTGATAGTTTCGAAATAGATGTGCCCACAATGCGTTTAGATCTAGAAATAGAAGAAGACATTGCTGAAGAAATAGGCCGAGTGTTAGGGTATGACAAAGTAATACCCACGATTCCAAAGATAAACTTCGAGCCAAAAGTAAATGATACTTATGCGAAAATTCAAAAAGCTCGTGAGTATTTGCTTTCACAAGGTTATAACGAGGTAATGACTTATAGTTTTGCCAATAAAGGCGAAGTGGAGGTGCTTGCTTCGGCATCGGATAAAAAGTTTTTAAGGACAAACTTGTCAGATGGTTTGAAAGAAAGTCTAAAATTAAATAAAGTTAATGCACCAATTCTTGGGTTAGAAGAAGTAAAAGTTTTTGAAATTGGGAATATTTTTGTAAAAGATAAAGAGGAAACTCATGTAGCATTTGGGAATAAAAAAGAAGTAAAAGAGATGAGTTTAGATCAGTTTTGTAAAGAATTTTCGATTGATAGTTTTGCTACCGAACAGCTTTCTTCTGGAGAGCACGGATATTTTTCTGCTGAAAAATTCCTCGTGCTCGAGCCGTCGCTCTCGCAAGTCTCTCCAAAAGAAACTGTTCGTCCGCAAAAATTCACTATGTGGTCTCTATTCCCATTTATCGCTCGGGATGTTGCACTCTGGGTGCCAAAGGGGGTAGAGAGTAGCGAGGTAGAGAAAGTTATAAAGGAAAATATAAATGAACTAGTAGTGAAAGGCCCAGACTTGTTTGATTCTTTCAGTAAAGACGACAAGACATCGTATGCTTTCAGATTAATCTTTCAGTCCTATGAACGAACTTTAACTGACGGGGAAGTCAACGATGTAATGGATAAAATAACAGCTAAACTTAAAGAAAACCCAGACTGGCAGGTACGCTAATATTGGCTAGTTTTATGCTTACTTTTCTGCTATAATACCCCCTATGGCAAAGGAAAAAGATGCAAAACCCGCCTCCGCAAAAGGCTCCGGCGAGGCAAAGAAGGGTTCATATGGAGCAGACCAGATATCTATTTTGGAGGGGCTAGAGCCCGTGCGTAAGCGCCCAGGAATGTATATTGGTACTACTGGTCCTGATGGACTTCACCACCTAGTTTGGGAGATATTTGATAACTCTCGTGATGAGGCCATGGGTGGATACTGTAACGAGATAGAGATAACTCTTCTCCCTGGCAATCGAGTGCGGGTTGCTGACAATGGCCGAGGTATACCAGTGGACGTGCACAGCAAGACAAAAGTCTCAGCGTTAGAGACTGTCATGACTACGCTCCATGCAGGAGGTAAATTTGGTGGGGAGGGTAGTGGGTATAAAGTTTCCGGTGGGCTCCATGGTGTGGGTGCATCGGTGGTAAACGCGCTTTCAATTTATTGTAAGGCGGAGGTGCACCGTGACGGCGGTAAATACGCTCAGGAATATTCGCAAGGGAAGAAAAAGGGCGCCGTTAAAAAAGTTGGCACTTCCAAGGTCCACGGAACAATAATAACTTTTGAGCCAGATGTAGAAATTTTTGGAGACATAAAGTTTGACTGGAGTACAGTCATAGGGCACGTACGTCAGCAGGCCTACCTAGTAAAAGGACTTAGGATTTTAATAATCGATGCAAGAGAGATGGATCCAAAAATGCTTTTTGAAAGCAAGGGTTCAAAGCTTGATCTTGATGATGTATTTTATTTTAAAGAGTTGGGGCTCGAGCTACCTTCTGTTACTTATTATTTTGAAGGTGGTTTGGTGTCACTTGTAAAGTATTACAACAAACTCCAAAAGCCAATTCAAAAGAGTATTTTTTATGTAGAAAAAGAAGTTGACGATGTACAGGTGGAGATAGCCCTGCAGTACGTGGATGATATAGTTGATCGTATAACACCTTTTGCAAACAATATTTACACACCTTCAGGTGGTACACATGTTACAGGCTTCAAAACTGCTCTTACTCGTACGCTCAATACATATTGTAAGAAAAACGAAATGATGAAAGAAGCTGAAGGAGGCTTCACAGGGGAGGATGTACTAGAAGGGCTCACTGCTGTTATCTCAGTAAAACTTCGTGAAATACAGTTTGAAGGGCAAACCAAAGCAAAGTTAGGAAGTATGGAGGCCCAGGGTGCTACAGCTTCAGTCTTTGGTGAGGCGTTCACAGCGTTCTTGGAAGAAAATCCAGAGGAAGCAAAAGCAATAATAAATAAATCTATACTTGCGCTCAAAGCTCGTAAGGCAGCAAAAGCAGCAAAGGACTCAGTATTAAGAAAAGGAGCACTTGAAGGTATGACATTGCCTGGTAAACTTGCAGACTGTCAAAGTAAAAGCGCAGAGGATTCTGAAATATTCATAGTAGAGGGAGATTCAGCAGGAGGCTCTGCCAAACAGGGGCGCGACAGACGCACTCAGGCAATACTTCCACTTCGTGGAAAGATATTAAACGTTGAGCGAGCTCGTATAGACAAAATGCTTGCTTCTAAGGAAGTGCGTGCGCTTGTTATAGCCATGGGGGCATCGATTGGGGACACTTTTGATATTTCAAAAATGCGCTATCATAAAATAATAATAGCAACCGATGCTGACGTGGACGGCTCACATATACGCACACTCTTGCTTACTCTTTTTTATAGATACTTTAAAGCAATTATTGAAGAGGGGTATGTGTACATAGCCCAACCACCGCTTTACAAAATAAAAAAAGGTAGAGAAATTTCTTATGCATATACCGATGAGCAAAAGCTAAAAATAATAGGCAAGAGTGCTGATGTTGTAGAGATACAAGAAGCTGAAGGTGACGCAGGAGGAGAGACAGGATCTGAAGGTGAAGGTGCCGAGCTTGCCGAGGGCAAGAAATCTAACAAAATTCACATTCAGCGTTTTAAAGGTCTTGGAGAAATGAACCCCGAAGAACTTTGGGAAACAACTATGGATCCGAATAATCGTGTACTAAAAAGAGTTGACATTGCTGATGCTGAAGAGGCAAACAAAGTATTCGACATCCTCATGGGCTCTGAAGTCCCTCCACGAAAATCTTTCATCCAATCAAATGCGAAACTTGCGGAGATAGATATATGATTTAGCAAAATCATGCTGGGCATAAATTAAAAAACAGTAAAAATTTTCTCGCTACGTACTAAAGTAACCTCGCTTGAAAATTTTTACTGTTTTTTTGATCTAGTTTAGAGTTTTGTCTTTTATTTCCTTCTCTAACTTTGTCATAAATTCATCTAGTGTTACCCCTTCAGTTTTTGAACCATCACGGTTTTCTATTGTAAGTTTACCACTTGAGACTTCTTTATCGCCTAAAACTATTACATACGGAGTCTTAAAGTCTTTAGCTTTGTGAATTCTTTTACCCAGTGATTCATCCCCTGAATAAAGCTCCACTCTTATATTTTGCTCCTG
Organism: uncultured Candidatus Saccharibacteria bacterium; assembly: GCA_964480325.1. Lineage (GTDB taxonomy): Bacteria > Patescibacteriota > Minisyncoccia > Phycocordibacterales > UBA9973 > UBA9973. The sequence continues at coordinate 11,760 of CAYZOL010000018.1, forward strand.
TAACTTTTTGAAAATATTCTTTGCCTCATCTTCATGGTTTTCACGCACAGGGACGATGGCTACTTGTACAGGGGAAAGCCAAGTAGGGAAGGCTCCAGCAAAATGCTCAATCAAGAAGCCAATAAATCTTTCGTGAGTGCCGAGTGGTGCGCGGTGTATGATATAAGGAGTTTTTCTTGAACCGTCTTTATCCATATACTCTAACTTAAATCTTTTACCCATAAACAAATCGAGCTGGTTTGTCGAAGCAGTAAATGATCTGCCGATTGAAGAGAATATTTGAAAATCCATTTTTGGTCCATAAAACGCAGCGCCCTCGTTTGCTATTTTGAATGGTACACCAGAGAGTTGCATTGCTTTAGTTGTCATTTCTTCTGCAATTTTCCAATCCTCTTCTTCACCATGATATTTGTCCAATTTTTGCGGATCTCTTAGGGCTAATTCCATTTCATATTTTTCAATCCCGAGGATTTTGTAATAATATTCGTGTAATTTAATAACACTTACAAATTCATCAATAGCTTGTTCAGGTGTTACATATATATGGGCATCGTTCATTTGCATTCCACGAACTCTCATGAGACCACACAAACGTCCCGAATCCTCAGATCTATGGCACCAGCCGTATTCTGCAAGTCTAAGTGGGAGTTCTTTATAAGTTCTAGGTAGCGCAGAAAAAACTTTATGGTGGAAAGGGCAGTTCATCGGTTTTAGATAATAATTTTCTTCTTCAATAGAAATCGGAGCATACATACTCTCTTTATAAAGTGGAAGGTGTCCAGAGGTGTAAAACAGACTTTCTTTTGTAATTACCGGAGTTGAAACCCTTTTATAATTCCACTTTGTTTCTGTTTCTTTTGCCCATTTTTCTAATTCTTCTTTTACTACTGCACCTTTTGGTAGCCAGATAGGTAGCCCTTTTCCAATTTCTTCGTCAAAAGTAAAAAGCTCTAATTTTCTACCGAGCTCTCGATGATCTCTTTTTAGGGCTTCTTCTTTTTGTTCTACGTATTTATCAAGTTCTTCTTTTGTGCCAAATGCTAATCCATATATACGAGTAAGCATTTTGTTTTTTTCATCTCCACGCCAGTAAGCGCCGGCAACTCGGTCGAGCTTGAAAGACCCTTTTGCTATTTCTTTACTTGGATTTTCTAAGTGTCCTCCACGACAGAGATCTGTAAAACCTCCACAAGTGTAAAAAGTTATCTTTTCTCCTTTTTCCTTTATTTCATTTATGAGTTCCAGTTTATATGGGTTATCAGCTAGGTGTT
>CAYZOL010000019.1:0-12745 GCA_964480325.1 uncultured Candidatus Saccharibacteria bacterium
CGCAAGTTGTGGCAAATGCTGATGGTTATACAAACTTAAAAATGCCTTCAACTGAAGTAAGAAAAATAAATGAAAATAGTTATGCTTGTGTAGGAACAGTGTCTAACGATGAGCATCATCTAGAAAGCTTAGGAAAGGCAGGACGTAGTCGTTGGAAGGGTATACGCCCTCGTGTTCGTGGATCTGCCATGAACCCAGTGGATCACCCATACGGTGGAGGTGAAGGACGTCAAGGTAGAGGTACAAAGCGTCCAAAAACTCTTTGGGGTAAAGTTACAGGAGGAAGAAAGACTCGCTCACCTAAAAAATACTCTAATATATTTATAGTGTCTCGCAGGAAGGTAGGTAAAACTAAAAAAGGAAAATAAGAAGAAAAACTCCCGTGCGGGAGTTTTTCTTCTTTATGTGAGATAGGCCTGAAATATTTGACTTTATATAATATTTTGCTATTATGATACGTAGCTCGGTAACGGGCTTGTTTTATTATCGATAAACAACACCAGTCAATTTTAAATGACCAGATCAATCAAAAAAGGAGCAAATACCGACGAAAGGCTATTAAAAAAGATAGCAGGTAAAAACCCGCTTCAAACACCTATGATCAAGACCTGGAATAGGTCTGCAGTTATCTCTCCTGAGATGGTAGGTTTTGTTTTTGGTGTATACAACGGGAAGGTCCATGTTGAAGTTTTGGCAACTGAAGATATGGTGGGGCATAAATTGGGAGAATTTTCGCCAACAAAGAAGTTTATTAAACACGGAGGAAAGATGCAGAAGGAGCTTGAGCAAAAGAAGAAGGAAGGTGAAATTGCTCAAGCAAAAGCAGCTACCACAACCGCAGGATCTGCCGTTAAGAAAAAATAATTATTTATATGAAAGCTTTTTTAAAAAATTACAGACAATCTCCAAGAAAGGTACGACTAGTGGCAGACTTGGTAAAAGGCAAAAGTGTTGAGGAGTCAATGGTTGCGCTTGATTTTTTAGTAAAAAGAGCAGGAACACCGATTAAAAAACTTTTGGTATCCGCTGTATCTAACGCAAAGCAAATGGGCGTAGAGGTAGAAAACCTATTTATAAAAGAACTACGTGTAGACAAAGGCATAGTAATGAAAAGAATGATGCCAAGAGCCATGGGACGTGGTGCAAGAATTAACAAACGCACAAGCCACATTACTTTGCTTTTGGAGCAAAGAATGCCAAAATTAAAGAAAAACAGTAAAAAAGCATTAGAAACCAAGTCGGGAGAACCTAAAGAGGCACCAACAGTAAAAGTTAAAAAGGTAAAGGCTCCAAAAAAGAGCGTAAAGTAATTTTATGTCAAAAATAGTACACCCATATGCACATAGATTAGTAATACTCCGAGATTGGAAATCTAGGTGGTTTGTTGATACAAAAAAATATCCTGAATATCTAAAAGCAGATGTACTTGTGCGTGAGTATCTGGAAAAGAAAATGCGTGGATTGTATGTTTCTTCCATCGAGGTAGAAAGAGGTAAGAAAATGACAAGGTACATAATCAGGACTTCTCGCCCAGGACTAATAATAGGCCGAAATGGTGAAGGGGCTACAAAGCTTAAGGAAGATATTTTGAAGAAAATGGAGAAGCTAAAACTTCCAAAGCCTGAAGAGTTTAAGCTAGAAATTGCAGAAATAAGCAATCCAGAAGCTGACGCAGCAATTGTAGCGTATATGATTGCAGAGGGCTTGGAGAAAAGAATGCCTTACCGAAGAGTTATTAAGCAAGTACTAACTAAAGTTATGGCTGCACAAGGAGTGGAAGGTGCAAGAATAGTACTTGGAGGACGCTTAGGTGGTGCCGAAATTGCTCGAACGGAAGAGTTGAAACGAGGTTCTATCCCACTTCAAACTTTCCGTGCGGACATTGATTTCAAGCGCGAAAGAGCTACCCTTACTTATGGAGTAATAGGAATCAAAGTATGGATTTATCGTGGAAAAATATTTTCAGCTAAAGGAGGTGCAAATACACCAGATAAAAACGAAAACCTAAATTAAAATTTATGTTAATTCCAAAAAAAGTAAAATTTAGAAAATGGCAGATAGGACGTAGGAACATGAAGAAACCTACGGTGGAAACACGCGGTACAAAACTTTCCTTTGGATCTTATGGCCTGAAAGCCGACACTAGTGCCAGAATCAAGTCAAACCAACTTGAGTCTGCAAGAAAAGTAGTGGCGCGTACACTGACTAAGGCAGGTAAATATTGGATTAGAGTTTTCCCGGACAGGCCTTTCACACAGAAAGCAGCTCAAATGGGTATGGGAAAGGGTAAAGGAGATCCACAAGGTTATTGCTTTGAGGTTTTACCTGGACGCATACTTTTTGAAGTAGACGGAGTTGAGGAAGCTGTAGCAAAAGAGGCTCTAAGAAAGGCTGGCAGTAAGCTACCAGTAAAGACAAGGATAGTTGCAAGAATGAGTAAATAAATTAATTTAAAATTATGGCTAAAAAGAAAGACAAATTAATAGAGGATAGCAAAGACAAGCTTCCAGAACTTAGGGAAAAACTAAGACTGATTAAGTTCAAGGCACAGGGCGCTAAATCAAAAAACGTAAAGGAAGCTAGTACACTAAAGAAACAAATAGCTCGAATTTTGACAGAGATTAATAAGAAAAAATAAAAAACCACAATGACTGCAAAAATTACAAACATTAAGAATAAAGATACAAAAAGCAAAGCACTAGTTCTAAGCGGTGTGGTAGTTTCTGACAAAATGGACAAGACAATTGTTGTTTCAGTATCACGTTTCATTAAGCATCCAAAGTATGGAAAGTTTTATAAAGTAAGCAAAAAGTACAAAGCCCACGACGAAGACAACAAATACAAAGAAGGGGACAAGGTTGAGATAGTTGAGTCAAAGCCGATTTCAAAAGATAAAAAGTTTAGGGTAGTTAATAAATAATCTCTAACCAAGAGCAATATCATGATTCAAGCACAAACTTTAGTAAAAATAACAGACAATACAGGAGGCACACTAGGACAAGTGTTCAAGGTATTGGGTAGTTCAAAAAAGAGATATGCTTCACTAGGAGAGCTAGTAGTGATAGCCGTTAAAGTAGCCACCCCAAGAAAAGGAGTAAAGAAAAAGGATGTCCATCAGGCAGTAGTTGTCCGTACTCGAGCAGCTTACAGAAGAAAAGACGGATCATACATAAGATTTGATGATAACGCAGTAGTAATTTTAGAAAAAGGAAAAAAAGACCCAAAGGCGGGAAGAGTATTTGGACCGATTCCACGTGAGTTAGCTGAGAAGGGCTTTCAAAAAATAATTTCCCTTGCACCAGAAGTAATTTAAATAAAAAATATGAAACTAAAAAAAGGAGACAATATAATAATCATTACTGGTAAGGATAAGGGAAAGAAAGGAAAAATTACCAAGGTATTACCAAAGGATAACAAAGTGGTTGTTGAAGGCTTGAATATGGTTAAAAAGAATCAACGCCCAAGAAAATCAGGTGAGAAGGGTAGTATCATAAGCATATCCTTGCCTATGAATGCTTCGAATGTAATGATTGTTGATCCAAAGACAGGTAAAGGCACACGCATAGGTAAAAAGAAAGTTGGTGATAAGTTTGTAAGGATCGCAAAAAAAAGTAATCAGGAAATTTAAAGAACATGAAACACTTAACTATAAAAGAAAAAGAGAAGGAGAGCTTTCAAGCAATGAAAGAAAAGTTCGGCTACAAAAATCCGATGGCTGCAGTAAAGCTAAAGAAAGTGGTAATAAATGTAGGCACGGGTACTTTGATGAAAAAGGATAATAAGAAGAACGACTACATTGCTGATAAGCTATCCAAAATAACAGGACAAAAAAGCGCAAAACGTGGCGCCAAGAAATCTATCTCATCATTTAAGGTAAGGTTAGGGGACCCAATAGGAGTAATAGTTACGCTCCGTGGTGAGAAAATGTATTCCTTTTTGGAGAAGCTAGTAAATGTAGCCCTACCAAGAACAAAGGACTTTAGAGGTATAAACCGAAGTACAGTAGACAATATTGGTAACATCACCATAGGCATAAAGGAGCATACTATCTTTCCAGAAACAGCAGATGAGGATATTCGCGATGTTTTTGGATTGTCCATTACTGCGGTTTCAACTGCAAAAAACAACAAAGAAGGGATGGCGTTTTACGAATATATTGGTATACCCTTTAAGAAGGTTGAAGAGAAAAAGAAAAGGTAGGATAGGTTGTTTGACTATTAGTAGTTTATTTGTTAGTATCATGGCTAGGTAACGTTGTTTTGTTTAATCCGTTTTTCTCCTTTTGAGCCATCCAAAGATTGCTTAGAAGAAAAAAAATGTGATATTGCAAAACTTAAGAGTACCGTTTTATTTTATGGCAAAAAAATCAGTAGTAGCAAGATCATTAAAGAAGGCAAAATTTCCAACTAGGGCCAAGAACCGATGTTTTCGATGTGGCCGTGGACGAGGTTTTATGCGTGACTTTGATTTATGCCGTATTTGTTTTAGAGAGCTTGCAAACGAAGGTAATTTACCAGGAGTTAGAAAATCAAGTTGGTAATTTTACAAACTTATCTTAAGTACATATTATGGATTCAATCTCAAACATGCTAATAATGATAAAAAACGGAAGCCTTGCAAGGAAAGCTTCTGTTGCTTTTCCATATTCAAAGTTAAAGAATGCGATTGCATTATGTCTTCAAAAGGAAGGATATATATCAAATGTGGTCAAAAAGAATAAAAAAGGTCAACCAATGCTTGAAGTAAGTTTGGTATATGTTGATAAGAATCCAAAAATAAACAATGTAGAGCGAGTTTCTAAACAATCACGACGTGTTTATTTTGGAGTTAGAGATATTCATACAGTTCGAAATGGTTCAGGCTTATTGGTACTTTCAACCCCAAAGGGTATTTTGACTGGTAATCAAGCAAGGCGCGAGCAAGTTGGAGGCGAGGTTTTATTTAAAATTTGGTAATAAATTAAAGGAAAATTATGTCAAGAATCGGTAAAAAAGAAATAGTTATTCCAAGTGGAGTTAAAGTTACCAAAGATGGTAATACTGTTGTTGTATCAGGACCAAAGGGTACCTTGAAGAAAATCTTTAAAGATGACATTGTTATAAACTTGGGAGACAAGGTTGTAACTTTAAATATAAAAAGGAATGACAAGTTCTCAAAGTCACTTTGGGGTACATATGCGTCACATATCATCAACATGATAAAAGGAGTAGAGTCACCATACCAAAAGAAATTAATTCTTGAAGGTGTTGGTTTTAAATCTGAAGTGAAGGGTAAAGAAATACATTTTGCTTTAGGATTTTCCCATCCAGTCATAGTAAAAATACCAGAAGGTCTAACAGTCACAGCCGAAAAGAACAACATTACAGTTACAGGAATTGATAAGGAATTAGTTGGTAGTTTTACTGCAGCAGTTCGTGCGCTTAAGAAGCCTGAACCATATAAAGGTAAGGGGATGCGTTACGAAGGTGAAGTAATAAGAAGGAAACAAGGCAAGAAGACAGCTTAATATAGTTTCGGGTGTTGGACACCCAGATTCCGGTGTCCAACACCCGAAACGAAAAATAATAAAATGCAAAACAAAACAGACAAAAGAATAAGACTAAAATCAAAAATCAGGGCCAAGGTCTCAGGTACGAGTGCACGACCACGCTTGTCTGTTTTTAGGTCAAACAAATTTATATACGCACAAGTAATCGATGACAACGCTCAAAAAACAATAGTCCAAACGAGCGATATGAAAGCCACAAAAGGGACAAAAACTGAAAGAGCAAAGTTGGTAGGTGAAACCATAGCGAAACTCTGCTTAGCAAAAAATATCGATAAGGTGGTTTTTGACAGAAATGGTTTTAAATACAATGGACGTGTAAAATTAGTAGCAGATAGCGCACGCGCTGGTGGGCTTAAGTTTTAATCATATAATTTATATTTCATGGAAGAAAGAAATGAAAAAAGGAATAATAGAAGATCACAGTCTTTCGTAAGGCCAAAGCCTGAATTTGATCAGAAGATTATTAGTATTCGTCGTGTTACTCGTGTTGTTGCAGGAGGACGAAGATTTTCATTTAGTGTGGCCCTTATTGCAGGGGACAACAAGGGTGGTATTGGGCTTGGATTAGGAAAAGCAGGAGACACGGCGCTAGCAATTAACAAGGCTCTTCGCAATGCAAAGAAAAACATGGTTAGACTAAACCTCACAAAAACAATGTCTATTCCTCACGAGGTTTCAGCCAAGTTTTCAAGCTCACAAGTGGTTTTGTATCCTAACAAAGGAAGAGGCTTAGTGGCGGGTACGGTTATCCGCGATATTGTGAAAATAGCGGGCATGCATGATATTACTGGTAAGATTTTATCTGGAAGTAAAAATAAGTTAAACAACGCAAAGGCAGTGATGAAGGCGTTAGAAGGCGTTTCTTCAAAATACGCAAAATTAGCTACCGAACCAACCTTTGGTGTTGAAGTAGAAGGTGATATCGATTCAAAATAGTAAACAGTTTAACCTGATAAATATATGCAAACAAATAACCTAAAAAGAAATTTTAAAAATAAAAAGGACCGTCTGATTGGTCGTGGTGGTAAGCACGCAAAAACCTCTGGACGTGGAGGCAAGGGACAGACAGCTCGTGCAGGTAACAAGAGAAGGCCAGAATTGAGAGACATTATAAAGAAGTTGCCAAAGAAGCGCGGATACCAATTTCAATCATATCAAATCAAACCAGTTGTTATTTCACTTGATAAAATCTCAGCAGTATATCCTAAGGGTGGCGATGTAAATCCCACAACTCTTCTTGAGTTGAAAGCTCTAAAGAAGAAAAAGGGAGTGATCCCAATGGTTAAAATTTTAAATGGCAAGAATCCTTTTAATGTAAAAGTACAAGTGTCAGAATGTTTTGTCTCTGATTCTGCAAATGATCAAATAGTAAAGGCATTAGGCTCAGTCCTCCAGAAGGGAGTCAAATCAACAAAAGTAAGTACAAAAGTAAGCACTAAGGAGCCAAAGGAAGAGAAGAAACAAAAGAAAGTAGTAAAAGCAGTAAAGCCATCCGTCAAATAAGTTTAAGAGGGTTTAATTTATGCAGAATTTTTTTAGTAAAATCAAATTGGTTTGGACAGACAGGTCTTTGAGAAACAAAGTGCTGTTTGTGCTTTTTTCTCTAGTGGTTTTTAGACTACTCTCTGCTATTCCAATACCGGGGATTGATACTCTTGCTTTGAATCGTTTTTTAACCAATAACCAATTTTTTGGTATATTAAATATTTTCTCAGGTGGTGGGTTGTCTAACCTCTCAATAATTATGCTTGGTGTTGGCCCTTACATTACCTCTTCGATTATTATGCAACTTTTGACCATTATGGTGCCTGCACTTAAGAGAATCTATCACGAGGAAGGAGAGGCAGGTAGAAGAAAGTTTACTCTATATTCAAGAATCCTTACTGTACCACTAGCTGCAATACAGGGTTACAGCCTTTTGGCAATACTTGAGGGTCAAAATATTTTGGGAGTTTTGACAGTTTTTGATAGAATCACCAACTTGCTCATTGTGGTGGCTGGCTCGATTTTGATTATGTGGCTGGGTGAGCTTATGTCAGAGTTTGGTATTGGTAATGGCGTTTCACTGATTATATTTGCTGGTATAGTTTCTGCTTTGCCAACTCATGTTAGCCAGTTAATATTTACTTTTGATGTTTCGCAAATTCCTTTATATATTGCGTTTCTTGTTGTAGGATTGCTCGTTATTGCAGGAGTGGTGGTAGTCACCGAGGCAGAGCGTCCAATACCGGTTACTTATGCAAAGCGTGTGCGTGGTGCAAAAATGTATGGCGGTGGGTCCACTTATTTGCCTCTTCGTGTGAACCAAGCTGGTGTTATTCCAATAATTTTTGCGCTTTCTATTTTACTTTTTCCTCAGATGATAGGAAATTTTCTTTCTCATTCGAGTAACGCAACCATTGCTAAAGTAGCAGGGGTGTTGGCCTCATTTTCACAAACTTCATGGCTTTACGGAATTTTGTACTTCATATTTGTATTTTTGTTTACTTATTTTTATACTGCAGTTACTTTTGATCCTGAAGCTCTTTCGACTAACTTACAAAAAAATGGCGCATTTATTCCTGGAATCAGACCAGGAGCTTCAACCTCAGAATACATTTCAAAGGTATTAGGACGTATTACATTAGTAGGAGCTGTTTTCTTAGGCTTTATCGCCGTACTGCCTCTTATAATGCGTGCTATTACTGGTATTACTGCTATTGCTTTAGGTGGTACTGCAATACTTATCGTAGTTTCCGTTGTGCTAGATTTGATAAAAAAGATAGACGCTCAGGTCTCAATGAGGGAGTACTAATTATTCCTCCACTTGTTATATTCTGTAATGATTTTGGCAACAACCTCACTGAGGTTGTTTTTGCTTGTGTCTATTATGAGATCATAATTTTCTTCTTTTGTATTGTCTATACCGTATAGCTCCATGAATCTTTTGTTTTCACTTGCCAACCTCTCTGTAATTTTATTATAAACTTCCTCTTCAGTTTCTGCAGCCTCACTTTCTTGTCTTAGTTTATTTGTTTTCAAACTATTTAGTATCCTTGCTTTTGCAATTTCTGGAGCAAGGTTTAAATATACTTTAAATGATTCAGGAATCCAATGAAAAGCTGTGCGTGAGTCTACCACAATTTTTTCAACGTCTCTTAGATCACGGAGTTTTTGGTCGGTCATTTCATCTATTTTTGGGTTAGTCTCTGCTTCTTTGTTTACTTCATTAACTGACAAACCCAATTCTATCCCTACTTGTCGAAAGAAATCTCCAGATGAAAATCTTTTATAACCCAGTTCCTCCGCTATGGCATTTGCGGTGCTTGATTTTCCGCTTCCTGGCAAGCCGTTAATAGTTATGATTTCTTTTTTCATGCCTTATTAAAGCATATTTGCTTCTTTTCTCAAAATCCTGTATTCTATCTAAATGCAAGGGGAAACCTTTATTTTTTTTGGTCAAGTGGGTTCCGGAAAGGGAACTCAGGCAAGTCTTCTTCAGGACTTTTTGAAGACTCACAACGGCAATGATACTGTCTACATCTCTTCTGGAAATGAATACAGAAAAATTATTGAATCTAATTCATACACTTCTAGCCTAGTGAAGGTAATTTTAGATAGGGGGAACCTATTGCCTAATTTTTTGACTAATTCAATCTTTGTAAATATTTTTTCAAATAACATACTTCCTGAAAAAAATTCCATAACGGATGGATATCCTCGAACTATAGGGCAAGCGGAGTGTTTTGAGGAAGCAATGAAGTTTTATAATCGTGAAAACATCAGAATAATATATATTGAGCTTGGCAAAGAGGAAGCACTTAAGAGGATGAAGCTCCGTAATCGGCATGACGATACAGATGAAGGAATAGCAAGACGTTTTGAAGAATATGAAAAAAATGTTATTCCTGCGATGAATTATTTTAAAGACAAAGAAGGCTATAAAATATATACAATCAACGGGGAGCAAGCGGTGGAAAAGGTTCATTCAGATATTATCAAATCATTAAATTTCACTCAGTAATTGTATGGATGATGTCACGGTAATTTCTTTAGGAGGGTCACTCATCATACCAGATGAAATTGATACTAATTTTTTAAAAGGTTTTAAAGAGATTATTGTAAATCATATTAAGAAGGGTAGAAAGTTTGTAATCATAACAGGAGGAGGAAAGGTGTGTCGCAGATACAATGATGCCTTACTTTCCGTAAGGAAAGTAGAAAAAAAAGATCTAGACTGGATGGGAATACATGCTACTCGTCTAAATGCGCACCTTGTCCGGTTAACTTTTGGCGAAGAATACAGTAAAAATGAAATAATTACTGGAGATAATATGGACTTCGAATTTACGAAACCCATTGTTTTTGGAGGAGGGCTTCATTCCGGACAGAGTTCCGACGCGGTGGCAGTAGAAGTGGCAAAAAAGGTAGGGGCGAAGAAAGTAATTAATTTATCAAATACAGATTATGTGTATGACTCTGACCCAAAGAAAAATTCCAACGCAAAAAAGATAGAAAAAGTAACTTGGGCGGAATACCGAAAATTAATACCAGAAGAGTGGGACCCAGGATTAAATTCTCCATTTGATCCTATTGCCTCAAAAATGGCAGAAGAAGAGGGGATAACGGTAGTTACAATGAATGGCAAGCGATTAGACAATTTAGAAAAGTGTCTGGACGGCGAAGAATTTATGGGAACCACAATTTACTAAAAATGGCCATAATAATAAAAACAAAAGAAGAGATAGATATCATCCGAGAAGGTGGTAAGCACTTGGCTACAGTGTTGTACAAAGTCAAAGACATGGTGGCACCAGGCGTTTCAACCTATGAACTGGATAAATATGCAGAGAAGCTAATTCGTGAGTATGGAGACGAGCCTGCATTTTTAAACTACAAGCCAGAGGGAGCGGCTTTTCCTTTTCCTGCGTCACTTTGTGTGTCTGTAAACGAGGAGGTTGTGCATGGTATTCCCAAAAAAGATAAAATCTTAAAGGAGGGAGACATTGTCTCTATTGATCTTGGGGTGAAACACAAGGGTCTTTTTACTGATATGGCTTTAACTGTCGAAGTGGGTGAAGTAAGCGAGGAGTTAAAAAAGCTTTTAGAAATTACTGAAAAGTCTCTCCACGTTGGAATATCAAACGCAGTAGCTGGCAATAGGACGGGTGACATCGGACATGCTATTGAGAGTTTTGTAAAACCACACAAGTACGGAATAGTGGATGTATTGTCTGGACATGGAGTGGGCAAGTATATTCATGAGGATCCGTATATTCCAAATTTTGGTAAAAGTGGTACGGGGGCAAAGCTTGTGCCAGGCATGATAGTGGCCTTAGAACCAATGCTAAACTTAGGCACAAAAAATGTAATCTTAGAAAAAGATGGTTATACTTTTAGAACCGCGGATTCTAAAAAAAGCGCTCACTTTGAGTTGACTATTTTAATTACAGAAGGGGAGCCAGAGATTTTGACAAAGATTTAGATAGAACAAGTTCCGCTCTAAAATTTTTGAGAAAAATCTAGTACAAGGTATAATTGAACAGATGGAGAAAAACTTTTTCAATGATATGCCAAAATTCAAAAATCCTGAAGAGGAGTTGGCATTTTTGCGTGCACGCATGAAGGAAAGGGAGGAAGAGCTTATTAAGGCGGGACATTTCGAAAATGCAAAGGAAACTGCCATAGTAAGCACTATTGCAGAGTACAAAGAAATTCCACTAAATCAAGCGGTGCACAAGAGTAATGCCTTAAAGGAAAAGGAGCAGGAAGGCATTGTGCTTAAGCTAAAACCAGAAACACACGATGTAATAATGGAAGAGCTTTTAGGTATTGTTATAGTAAATGGTATAAGAAACGCACTTTCCATAGTAGAAGCTATGAATAATCCTCACATAGATGACGATTTTCATAGGCTCTTGGTGCAATATTTAAAAACTGGGGAAATTGTAAAAGATTTAAAGGAGGGCTCTGCGTTGTATAAGTCACTAAATATGACACTTTTTGAAATCACACTCCCACCGCCACAAGATGTGAGTGACAAGTCAAAAGGTTTCAAGGAATTTATTGGTGCCATGGAGCAGTTTTATGCTGGAATGCAGTCAATTTCCGAGGACAAAAGAAATCTAAAAGAAAATTACTTCACACTTGAAGTTGCGCTTTCAAATGAAAGTGACCAAGTCGTTATATACGCTGGTGTACCGAACAAATATTTACAGCTTTTTGAAAAACAAATTTTGGGTTTTTACAAAGATGCAAAAGTGCACGAAGTTTTGAATGATTATAATGTCTTTAATGAAAAAGGTGGGTCCTCTGGAGCTTACGCTGTTTTTTTGGAGCGTCCAGTTTTGCCTATTAAAACTTATGACAATATTGAGCATGACCCGATGAACACCATTCTCAATGTTTTTTCAAAGTTAAAAACTAAGGGTGAAGGGGCTGCAATACAGTTAGTCATAGCTCCAGCAGGGGACAAATTTATAAATGAGTTTCATATGATACTTGATGATGTAAAAGATGGCATGGCGATAAAACATGCCAATGATAATTTTTATAAATTTCACAAAGCACTGTGGCATGTATCTAAAGAGCTCTTTTTGGGCCCAAAGAAAAAAGAAGAAAAGACTGACAAGAACATGGCTGGTAGGCGTGCCGTGGACGAAGGAGCAGTAGAAAAAATAAACAACAAATTAAAAAGCACTATTGTAAAATCAAACATAAGGATTATTACTTCAGCTGACACTAAGGAAAGAGCAGATGAAATATTAAAGGAGATAGAGTCATCTTTTAATCAATTTAAAGAAGTCGCAAGTAACTCTTTTGTTTTTGAGCAAATGTCAGGGAGTAAGCTAAAAAAGCTTTTTCATGATTTTTCCTTTAGGACTTTTTCATCAGATAAAATAATGCCAATGAATTTAAAGGAACTAGCAACCGTATTTCACTTTCCAGTTGGATCAAGCGCCCACCAGCTTAAAGAGGCAAAGTCAGGCATGGCCCCAGCGCCTATGGAGATGTCAGGAGCAGAGGGGATACTACTTGGTATCAATAGTTACAGAGGTACAGACACCGAAATACGCATGACTCGTGAGGATAGGATGCGACACATGTACGTCATAGGGCAAACTGGTACAGGTAAGACCACAATACTGAAAAACATGATAGCGCAGGATATAAGAAATGGGGACGGCTGTTGCTTTATTGACCCTCACGGAAGTGATA
>CAYZOL010000020.1:0-12461 GCA_964480325.1 uncultured Candidatus Saccharibacteria bacterium
ATTCACCAGTTTTTGGGTTCATTTTACCCATATCGTTTAATTGTGCCAGTAAAACGTCCCTTTCTTTCTCTAATTTGTCTTTGATTTTTTGTTTATTTAATGCCATCAACGTATGATATCATTTTTGTTTGCAATAGCAAGGTGTATTATTTCCTAACTTTACTGCTCGCCAATCTCCCTATCACCTCTTTTGTAGCATCTTGAGAGTTTGTAATAATCAATGAATTATCATCAGTATATACATACATTATTACGATATTACCATCATCGTCACGCAAAATACGAGCATTTTTATTTTGCACTATACCATCTTCAAAATTTTTCGTTAGCAAGTAACTTGTATCCGTTGAAATACTATACCCAAAAAATTCATTCAGGTCTTCAAACATCTTGTTCTCCCAGCTACGCATTGGGGCAAATACATCACTAAATGAGCGATACTTCAGCAAAATAAATAAGTCCTTGTTTTTTGGATGGCTTGATTTTATGCCACGCACGGTTGATGTACTTTCCGTCGTTGGTTTTACTGTAATGGGAGCAGGAACGTATATTTTTTTGGATTTAGTTTTTGCTTCTGCGGAGTATTGTATCCCCTGTGTTAAATCAACAGCCTTACTTAACTCTGATTTGGACATATTATTTATTTCTTCCTCGGAATGAGTGTCTTTAATCGAGACACCTTTTGCTTCTGACTCTATTATTATTTTAGCAACATCCTCTTCTTTATATTTTTCTTTCAAAACTTCCATTAGTATCTCTACACCTAGCACTCTGCGTGCTTCTGCTAAAATTTCATTTCTATCCCATGGTCTTTCAACTGAATAAGTGCCTACGACTTGAATTTTAGAGGTGGTAAAGTCCACAGTGTCTAAAAAGTCGCTGATTGTTTTCTTTGCTATTTCTTTTGCATTTGCGTTTATGAATTCAGTGGTTGCCGTTTTGAAAAAAGAAGAAGTGTTGAGTGTCATTGGCTCACCCTTGATTTCTACCTCAATGTTTCCGGTGTCCGTTAACCCGCCCTCTTCTGTTGAGGTATCTGTTTGCTCGGTCTCTTTGGTTACTGAAAACGGATCGGAGTAGACTATACCTATCAAATAATTATCACTTATTGCCTCCAATTGTTTTGTATTGATATTGGCCCGAATCATTGCCAAAAGTCTTCTTAGACCTACTGCTTTGCCATTTTCAATTAAATACACACCTTCGATATTACTTTTTTTCAATTCTGTATCTATTACCTCATCTGAAATTGCCCTTGCTACCTTGTCTTTATTGTATAAAGAAATGTCTATTGACTTAGTCTGTTCATGAAATATTAGTGGTGAAAACCTTTGTTTTACTGGCAAAACTTCAATATCCTGATTCATAAAAAAATACACCAAGACAGCTGCGGAAACAGCAAAAAATGCAACGCTTAATTTTAAAAAAAGCTTGTTTTTTTTGAACTCTGGTGAATACCTCCATAAATCACTTTCCCTTTTTTCTTGCTCTTCAATTACTTCTTTAATGAAACCTTGTTTGTTGCCAGAAAGTACCCCCAACATGTCATCTGTGTAGGTTTCAACATTTTTTATTTTTGGTTTAGTGTCTTCTTCCATCCTATTTGCTTCGCGCTTACTCATTATATAATAAAATTATATAACTAACACTAAGTTAAATAGTTTTTATTGAGACTTAGGACTTTTTAAAAAAGTCTTTGTCCGCTTCTTTTATAGACAAACTTATTTTCCCTCTTTCGTCATCAATTTTGATCACTTTCACCGGCACGATAGTACCTTCTTTTATTATGTCTGAAACTCTCTCCACCCTAAATGGTGCCATCTCAGAAATATGCACCATCCCATCAGTCCAAGAGTTGAGTCTTACAAATACGCCAAAGTCAGCAATTTTTACGACTTCACCTTTTAGCACTTCACCTACTTTAAATTCATGAGTCATTTCTTCCACTATCTTTTTTGCCTCCTCGGCTGATCCGTTCTTGCCAGTAAAGTACACTGTGCCATCATCCTCTATTGTTATTTCAGCTCCAGTTTTTTCTTTAATTTCTTTTATTGTTTTTCCTCCGCCTCCGATAACCATCCCTATCTGGTCTGGCTTGATTTTTATCATAATGATCCTTGGAGCATTTGGAGAAATTTCTTTTCTTGGTGCACTTATTTCTTGTTCAATCCTTTCTATTATTTTTGTGCGAGTCTTTTTAGCTTGAACCATAGCCTCCCCAAGTATTTTTATTGGAACTCCATCCACCTTAACATCAAGCTGTATCGCAGTCACTCCGCCTTTTGTACCAGCCACTTTAAAATCCATATCACCATGATGATCCTCTGGACCTTGAATGTCGGTCAAAATCTTGTACTTACTATCACTCTCATACATAAGGCCCATTGCAATACCGGCAACTGGCGCCTTTATAGGCACACCACCATCCATTAAAGCGAGAGTTGAGGCACAGATTGATGCCTGAGATGTAGAACCATTTGATGCCATTGACTCTGAAACTACACGAATAGTATATGGAAACTCTTCTTCAGGAGGCAATACCATCAAAAGCGCCTTTTCAGCAAGAGCGCCGTGTCCTATTTCACGTCTGTTTGTAAAACCAGCTCGTCCAGTCTCCCCGCCTGAATATGGAGGGAAGTTGTAGTGATGCATAAACCTTTTGTCAGTTTTTGTTTGCATGTTGTCTATCATGTGCCTGTCCTCTGGTCCACCCAATGTTAGGACCGAGAGCACGTGCGTACCTCCACGGTAAAAAATACCGGAACCATGCAATACTGATGAAAGTCCCCCAGCCTGTGCATACAAATCCCTAAGCTCATCCATTGTCCTACCGTCCGCGCGCTTATTGTCATTGATTGCTTTTTTGTGCAAGACATCGTTTTCAGTATTATCAAACAAATCATCTTCGAGTGAAAAGTCAGTCCTCTCTGGATAATTGTCCGCCACTAATTTGTTCCATTCGTTATGGAGTGCGTCTATCTCCTTCTTGCCCGGACCGGAGAAGATTGCCTCCTCCATTTTTGGTAAAATATTAGTATTAAAAAGTTCAATAGACACAGGTGAGATGGTCTCTTTTTCAATAACTCTTTTTTCTTTACCAATCTCTGCCACAATTCTCTTTTGGAAGTTCTCAAGTTTTGTTATCTCGGCACTTGCCCTAGTCAATGCATCTTCAAGTTCACTTTCTATGGTCTCGTGAGCAGATGCTTCTATCATATTTATGGTGCCATCCTTACCACAAACAATCATGTCAAATTTATATTTCGTGTCATCCTCCCTAAGGCTTGGTGCTGCATTGATAGTCAGACTATCATCTGCATACTTTCCTATGCGCACTGCGCCTATTGGACCGTCCCATGGAATGTTCGATACCGCTAATGCAAGTGAGGCAGCGTTGATAGCTAGGATTGTTGGGTCATTATCGTCCACTGAAATTACAGTTACAATGATCTGCACTGCATGCCTGATGGAGTGCTCAAAGAGTGGACGTAAAGTTCTGTCTATCATTCTTGAAGCTAGTATCGCATCTTCAGATGGCTTACCTTCACGTTTTACAAAACGTGAACCAGATATTTTACCTGAAGCATAAAACCTCTCCACATAGTCCACTGTCAAATTAAAAAATTCCAGACCATGCTGACGGTCCTTCGACATACAGGCAGTAGCCAATACTATTGTCTCCCCATATTTTAGCATCACGCTACCGTGTGCTTGTTCTGCTAAATCGGTAAAAACCGCAGTTAGGGTTTTACCACCTACTTCCTCGCTATACTCTTTTTTTTGCATAGAATTTGTAGCTCCTCTTCAGAATAAAGCATTGTTGCACAGTACTGTGTAACATTATCTCTATCTGAAGACGAACTTTATTATTAACTGATAAACTCTGCTTATCTTAGCATCAAAAAATTAAAATGCAAAAATTTTGCCCGCTTGGGCCTCACAGAGACTCAGTAATTTTGGCTGTTTGTTATTTATCGAGAGGCAAACAAATACTTCTTTGGATCATCAGAAAGATCCACAAAGTCATCCGCGACTTCCTTTAAGTTTGCTGAAGTAGATTTACCAAAAGAAACCACCTCAACCTGCACACCCATTGTCTGTAAATATTCAACCAAGGGAATATAGTCACCATCTCCAGAGATGATTACCACGGAGTCTATACGTTGCGCCATTTTAATTGCATCAACCGTTAGACCCACATCCCAGTCACCCTTTTTTGTGCCGGTGTGAAACACTTGTAAATCCTTTGTTTTTGTTTCAATGCCTAGTTTTGTAAGAGCTTCAAAAAAATTCTTTTCATCGCCTGCCTCTGTCGTTATTACATATGCTACTGCGCGCACCAGCTTCCTGCCGGCAACTGCGTCCTTTAATACTGCTCCGAAGTTAACCCGAGCTTTATATAAATGCCTTGCACTGTGATATAAATTTTGAGTATCAATAAAAACTGCTACTCTTTGTTCCTTGTGTTTTATTACTGTCATGTATAAAAAATTAATTAATAAATTGTTAAATAAATACTAACTCAGTTAGTATTGTACCACTTATAAAAAATAAACCCTTCTTAGAAAGAAGGTTTACTTTGTTAGATCTACTTTTTTTAGGAGAGCCTTATAGCGAGTCTTGTCTTTTCTTTCCAAATACTTAAGGTGTGTCCTTCGGTCAGCCACCATCTTAAGCAAACCCCTTCGAGAGCCATTATCTTTCTTGTGTTTCTTTAAATGTTTTGCAAGTTCGTCAATTTGTACAGAAAGTACTGCAACCTGAACTTCTGTAGAGCCAGTATCCTTCTCATGAACCTGATGTTTTTTGATTACTCCTTGCTTTTTCTTCGTTGACAACATGATTACCATACTATCATATATAATCAAAAAAAGCAAGTCCCCTCGCCCTAGCCTGCTGGGAAGCATGCATGTCGCACAATATGGTAAAATACACGGTACATGGCATCACTCAAACAACTCAAAACCCAATTCTTGGAATATATCGAAATAGAAAAAGGTAGGTCGCTACATACTGTAGAGAATTATGACAGATACCTTACGCGGTTTTTAAATTTTATTAAAAATGACAACCCGCAAAACATCACAGACTCTTCAGTCCGTGAGTTCCGCCTCTGGCTTAACCGTCAAAGTACTGGCAACAACCGCGCCACTGGTAAAACTCTTACCAGAAAAACTCAAAATTATTATTTAATCGCGCTTAGAGCATTTTTGAAATACTTGGCAAGGCAAGAAATAAAATCCATGCCTTCCGAACGTATTGAACTTGCAAAAGTAAACGAGCGCCAGCTCGACCTCATAAGTAGTGCCGAGCTTACTAGACTACTTAACTCACCCAAAGGTAATGACTTGAAAGATGTCAGGGACAAGGCAATACTTGAGCTACTCTTCTCCACCGGACTACGTGTATCAGAGCTTTGCTCACTCACTTCAGACATTGACCTATCCTCCGAAGAACTCTCTATCCGGGGTAAGGGTGGCAAGGTAAGAGTTGTCTTTATCTCAGATGAGGCAAGAGACGCAGTAAAGAAATATTTATCAATGCGCAAGGACATGAGTGATGCGCTTTTTGTCCAAGTAGGAAATGAAATTGTAAATAAAAAATCAAGTATAAAAAATTCCAAAGGTGTCAGCGCCTCTACTAAAAGTGTGGCAGGGCTAACACGTAGGTCCATCGAGCGCATAGTAAAAACACACGCCACAAAAGCTGGCATTTCAAAAAAGGTTACACCTCATGTTATGCGCCACATGTTTGCCACTGACCTCCTCGGGAACGGTGCAGATATAAGAAGTGTGCAGATGATGTTAGGCCACGCCAACATTGGCACCACACAAATATATACTCACGTAACAGACAAACAGTTAAGAGAAGTGCATAAAAAATTTCATAGTAAAAAGTGATAAAATAAATTTATGAAAATAATTTCTTGGAATGTAAATGGAATACGCGCAGTGCATAGGAAGGGGCTATTTGTGCCTTTTGTAAAAAAGTACAAGCCGGATATTTTGTGCCTGAACGAAACCAAAGCCGAAGAGCATCAGAGCGAGGTGGACCTACCCGATTATGAAGAGTACTGGAACTCAGCCAAAAAGAAGGGCTACAGCGGAACTGCCATTTTTTCCAAGACCAAACCTCTTTCTGTTACCTTTGATATTCCAGAAAAAATCGCCAAAAAGTTTGGACTCGAAGACGACAAATATGGCAACCCCAACAGTGAAGGTCGGGTAATTGTAGCTGAGTATAAAAATTTTTACATTGTGTCCGTTTACACCCCGAATGCCAAGCCTGATCTTTCACGTTTGACCATGCGTCACAAAAAATGGGACCCAGCGTTTCTCGAATACATGAAGCAGCTAGACACTGTGAAACCTGTAATCTTTTGTGGGGACTTAAACGTCGCACACACAGAGCTTGACCTAACCAATCCAAAACAAAACGAAGGTGAGCATGGCTTCACAAAGGAGGAGCGTAAAGGCATCGACAAAATTATCGAGGCCGGATTCACCGACACGTTCCGAATGTTTGAAAAAGGTGGACAGCATTATACCTGGTGGAGTAACTGGAGTAACTCCCGCGCTAGAAATGTCGGCTGGCGGATAGACTATATATTTGTATCAAATAGAATTGCAAAAAAGGCCGAAGGTTCCGAGAGCACTCGAGGAATAAAGTCTGCAAAAATCATCCCCGAAGTCATGGGTTCAGACCACTGCCCTGTGATGATAGAAATAAAATAAATGTCCTAGAGGATTATAGGTTAATCAACTTTGGTTTAACATCTTTTTGAAACCATTTTTTTGATAACGTGGAAACATGTGGAGTAATGTCGGTGAATAACAATTTCACACTAGATTTTTGTGATAACCCACTCTCTACCTCGGGGTGGTTGCTTAGATATTCTAAAAGTTTCTTCGGCACCACATCATCTTGTGAAACAAGTTTAACATTTGGTCCTAAAACACGCTTAAATTCTTTTTTAAAAAACGGGTAATGCGTACACCCCAGGACGACTGCATCTACCTTATTGGACATAAACGGCTTAAGATACATTTTTATAAAGGACACGGACATGTCCTTTATCCCTTCCTCAGCTAGTGGTACCAGCATAGGTGCTGGGTTTTGAATAACATGACATTGAAGATTCCCTCCTTCATCAAGATTTCGGCGGGCAAGAACCTTTTTAATTTCATCTACGAATGTATTGGATGCAACTGTTCCACGAGTAGCCAGTACTCCAACCCTTTTATACTTCCCTGCTTCCTCCGCTGCAGGTATCAACACCCCTAAAACTTTTCTATCAAGTGAAGTTGCTTCGGGTGGTACTTTTCCTTGTAGCCGACGTTGCGAAGCAGTTCGGGAAAAGGAAAAGTTATCACCCGAGGCAGCACATGAGGGTAAATACTCTCTTTGGATCCTCCTGAGTGCTCTGGCAGATGCAGTGTTACATGCGAGTATTACCAGTGTGCAGTTTTCTTCTTTAAATAAATAATCCACAGCCTGACGAGTAAATTCATAAACCGTGTCATGTGACCGGCCCCCATAAGGCACCCTCTTAGTATCCCCTAAATACACATAGTCATACTGTGGGAGTTTTTTACGTATCGCTTTTGCAATCAAAAGCCCTCCAACTCCTGAATCAAATATGCCAATTTTGCCCTGGGCTTGTCGAACGGATTTCATAAGCACAATATAACACATCACAAAACAAAAACTAGAAAGTTTTGGAACGGTCTGGCCGAAGTTCGCCCTTAGGCGAACGAGGAGAACCGAGGACCTGATAAAATTTTACTAGTTTTTGTTTTGTGATATATTTAATCCATGCAACACGGAAGATTAAATGAACTCGCAGATGGCATCTTTGCCATCGTTATGACCTTGCTGGTTTTTGAAATGAAAGTACCAGAGATGTTCCCCGGCTGGACTACCGGCATGGAGCTCTTTCATGCGCTTAGGCAACTCATGCCTGCGGTGGGTAGTTATGTATTATCGTTTACTTTACTTTTTACTTACTGGAAAGCACATCATTTTTTTATTTCAGTCTACGCAAAAAATATTGACTCACGACTCACAAACATTAATATCCTTTTTTTAATGCTAATAGCACTTGTACCATTTTCCTCATCACTCCTCGCGCGCTTTAGTGAAAATATGGTTGCCATTACTGTTTTTGGATTACATATAATTTTGATCGGGCTCACCTTATATTGGATGCGTAGATACGTACTCTACTCCCCTCACATACAGAACCCAGAAATTTCTGAACGTGAAATTCACGGCAGTACTGTACGCACACTTGTACCCGTATTTTTCTCTATCATCGCTATTGCACTTTCATTTTGGAATCCAAAAGTTTCAGTACTGCTGTTCACCTTTGCCGTTATTTTCAACCTCTCCTCATATAGCACAAAACTTTTTGTAAGAATTTTTAATTCAAAGAAGGAAGAGGTTTAAATACTTTTTTTGTTTGAACTCCAAAGCAAGTTGAATTGAAATTTCATCATTTCGGAAAACTCTCTGCTGTGAACTATGAAACCATATAGTTCTTTACCTGCAGAAACAAAAGCCACGTTGTCTTCATATATCCAATACGACATCGAAAGATCTATCCCTTTTGGCAAAAATTTTAACTCACGCAAATCTTCTTTTCTTGTTCCAATAAATGGATACTTTGTTAAATCCACTTTGTCTTTTTCTTTTCTTATGGCTTTTAAACTTATGTTATTCTCCACTCTTTTTTTGTTATGCCATTCCAAAAACTCTGGGGTTAATATCTCAATCATTTTGTGCATAGGCCAAAGAGTATAAGTTTCAATATTTTTGTACCACAATATATCGCGCATTGTTTGCTGACAACCTTCCCTACCCGAAAACATCTTAATCTTCGGTTCAGTGATTCGTGGTGATTTTAGTAAATTAGGAATAATATTCTTAAACTCATTTTTGGCTTTATCCAATTTTTCTACCGAGCTATCAATCATCTGCAATATTGTATTTGGATTATTCGCAGAAAAAATACTTTTGTTATCCTCATATTGAGACACAACCATATTCTTACTTTCTAAATGGTGGAGCGCGTCATAAATGCTAGGCCTTGGCAATTGAAGCTTCTTTGATAGAAACGATGCTGTTTGTGGGCCATTTTCCAGCAACTCCAAAAGTACACGTTGCGCGCTTCCAGTAATACCTATTAATGCAAGAATTGATTCAATATTCATATATTGAATATCTATTATTATATCACTTTTGTCGCTTTTCGACGACAAATTTACATTTTGATACTTTAACATTAGTATACTATCCAGTCAATATCGACTAGTACTTTAAAATTTTCGCACCATGCAAGAAAAAAAGCCTATAAACACAGACAATCTAGACCTAGAAGAACTGGGAGATCTTTTAAAAAAAAGCTTTTTCGATGTAACAGATGAGAATTTAGAAGAAAGCACTCAAAAAGTACTTGATTATTTAAAAAAGAAAGAAGAAAAAGAGAAAGAAGAAAAAGAGAAAGAAGAAAAACAATAAGAAGCATCCCACGGGTTATACCTGTGGGATTTATTTTTGGAACCTACTCTCTTATTATCTTATACCCCTCAATAATCGCATCACAGATAAATAATTCTATAGCTTCGTATTCTTCTTTCAACTGAGCCTTTTGTAATGCTTTGTAATATTCAGGTCTTTTCTTTTTAGTTATAATAGCTGGAGCAATATTTTCTTTTAGAAGCATCCCAATTAATAGAAGTCTGCCAACGCGCCCATTACCATCAGCAAATGGATGAATTTTTTCAAAATCGGCATGAAATCTAGAAACATGAACCAAAAAATCATTTTGCATAGTCTTGGCAAACAATTCTTTCATTAGTTGCGGTATTTTTAAATAATTTGCCGTCGGTACGAAAGAACCGGTAATCCTGACTGGGTGCGTTCTGTACATCCCAGCATCATCTCTGATACCAGACAAAAGGATTTTGTGTAATTCTTTTGACAGGGCTTCATTGATAGGTTTTTTATCTGATAGTATCTGTAACAAATATCTAAAAGCCTTATCGTGATTTTTTGCTTCAAGCTGTTCGTTTAAAGTTTTATTTCCAAGTGTTTTTTTATCAAAAATAACAGAAGCTGTGTCCTCTATAGTGAGAGTACTCCCCTCTATAGCATTTGAGTTGTACGTTATCTGTAGTGACAATTCATCAACCAAGTCCACTCTGGAGGTTATTTTGTTTATAATATTTCTGTTTTTTGCTGAAAGGCTATCTATTAAATCTTTTTTTGTTCGCAATATTGATTTATATCCAACCACTGCAACATTGTTTGAGGCTAATAGCTTGTCAATTTTTATTTGGGCATCTCTGCGTGGTAAAGACTTACCAGTCCACCAATTATTAAACGCAACAAAAGTAACACCCAAGTCGTGTGCTAACTCTGTCTGGGTTTTCCCTGTAATTTCTTGTAGTAATTGCAACTTTTCTTTTAGGTCCATATATCCCATATTATTAAACTTTATAAAGAAAGTCAAATATGCAAACTTTATAAAGTTCTACTCACTAACATAGAAATACACCTATTGATGAACTTGCCGACAGGTCAAATAAAACTATTTCTTAACTCCGTGCTTTGAATGCAGTTTCTCAACCTCAGCATACTCGAGTTCCTCCTTTTTTTCCTTACCTCGTTCCCCTAGTGCTCGCAATTCAGGATCCCCCAGCATATTTAGGCTTTTTACAAGCTCAGTTAGGTGTTCCACAGTGTTTTTTGAAGCATCGTCCAGTACTTCCTCTAATAATGCGTTTAAAACCCAGCCCATGCGGGGTCCTGGTTTCATGTGTAACACATTCATAAGGTAATTGCCGTCTATTTTTAGCTGTGTAACGGATATTGGATCGTGTAAGGCCTCCTCAATCATGGCAAAGTACTTGCGCAGCCTATACGGAGCTTCCTTTTTCTTCATACCTACCCTGTCACACTCACGCACGTTCATAAGGGTCCAAATATTATCCTTCCCCACCTTTGTAATTATCCTCCGCACCGCAGAAAGTGTTATTTGCTCTGTATCGGAGAAAAACATATGATTCCGTACCATGCTTACCACTAAATCTGTCTCTTTTTTGGGAAACCTAAGTGCCTCCATTATTTTCTTAGCCATTCTGGCCCCTACCACCTCATGACCATAGAATGTATATGGCTTTTTTGCTGAGTCTGCGTGCTTTTTTGAGAAATCGACGCTGCGAAGCAGGAGATTTGGAGAAGAAGCACCTGACGAAGCATGTACAATTTGTCTCCTAGTACGAGGCTTCCCAATGTCATGAAGTAGCGCAGAAAGCCTTATTTCTAAAGGCCAGTTTTTGTCTGCTGCATGCTGAAGAGCTTGTAGTAGGTGATTCCAAACATCAAAAACATGTGCCCCGCCCTGCTCACAACCAATTCCCTCTTCTAACTCAGGAATAATGTGTTTCAGAATTCCAAACTTATGCAACATCAGCACACCCATTGCTGGATTTGGTGACAATACTATTTTGGTAAATTCATCACGAATCCTTTCTTTTGATATATTCTTTATCAAATCAGCGTTTTTAATAATACTTTCTGATGTTTCATGAGAAACACTGAAGCCCAATTGCACAGCAAAGCGTACTGCACGCAACATTCTTAAAGCGTCCTCTGTGAATCTTTCATCGGGATTCCCTACCGTTCTTAACATCTTATCCTTGATGTCCGTTATACCCCCAAACATGTCCGTTATAGAACCACTTGTGTCCATTACCATTGCATTCACTGTAAAATCACGTCTTTTTAAGTCATCCTCTAGGTTTTCACTGAACTTTACCTCATCTGGGTGTCTAAAATCACTGTATTCAGCCTCTAGCCTATAAGGTGTTACTTCGATTATACTGTATTCTTGTGTTCCTACCTCATCGGCAGGCAGGTCATGTGAAATACTACCCCCAGGTGTGTCACGTGAAACGTCAGGGCGAATTGTTTCATATGTAACACCTGCCTTATTTAAAGTTACTAAAGGCACACAAACACCCACAGTGCCAAAGTTGTTTTCATACACCGTTTTCTCAAATAGCTCTATAATCTGCTCTGGCGTTGCATTTGTCGTTACATCCCAGTCCTTTGGCTCCTTGCCTAGCACTAGATCCCTAACACATCCTCCAACGAGATAGGCTTCAAAACCTGCACTTTCAAGTGTATTTGTTACATGTGAAACCTCTTTCGGTATTTTATTAGCTAAGTTTTGATGGTTTTGCATATGTTTTTGTGGTTACACATGAAATTCAGTTGAATTTTTTTGCACGACTGGGGCCAGCACAGACGTGCCTATGCCGTGCACAAAAAGCCACGCATTTTGTGCACCCGGCGGGATTCGAACCCCCAATAACCGTTCCGAAGACCGTTGTGATATCCAATTCACCACGGGTGCATTTGCATAAAGTAATATAATATTACTAAGCAATTATACA
>CAYZOL010000021.1:0-1291 GCA_964480325.1 uncultured Candidatus Saccharibacteria bacterium
AGCCAGAGAGAATTATGAAAAATGGTCTAAAGAATTAGAGAAGTATAAATAGTCTAAACGGAATACTTTAAATTCTCTTTTGACGAATTGCCTAAAAACTCAACAAGCACAACCAGAGCCCATAAAGGTGTATTTATCTTCTTTGTAAATTCCTTTGGGCCGTCTTTGCGATAAAAGGGGACCTAACAAAAGACAAAATGGTACCCTTACCCCCCAGTAAATAATTCATGATTGCTCTAAAATAATCTTGAAAATTGCTCAATTTATTGGTATAATTCCTAAGTAAGACGAGGGCATTAAAACTGACATGGCAATTCAAAAACTTAATGAATATTTGGGTATTCCAATTTCAAGATTCGAAAAGAAACGTGTATTTAATCCCTTCATAGGCGTAGACGCTAGTTTTTTTCTAGACCCAGCTCTTTTAAGAGACACTAAAATAGTAGAATTTAAAAACTCACATGACAAAATGGTTAAGCATTTTGCCAGCGTATTGAAGCTATTAACAAAATCAAAACGCGACGGAGATATTGCCTGGATTACAGCACGAAAATTACTTACCTTCCCTGAAATAAAGGGTGTCTCTATTGGATATGGAGCCTACACAAGCAATGGTAGTGCGATAGGCCCAGAACTAGCTACTGAAATTACGAAGACTGCTTGTGAAATAATTGCTTTGGGTATAGATGACCCAGATATTTTTGAATTGATACCAGTTTTTCAAAAAGGTTTAGGTCCCGACAGGTTAAGCGATATGGCAGTTCACATCATAAAGGAAGATATGTTTTTGTATACTTCCAATATGGTTAAGACCTTGGGGATAGGAAAACAATATATCCAAACCGTACATAACAGTAAGGGGAAGGTTTTTAATTTAATTAAAAATCCTAGCGGTAAAACGCCTTTAGTTCTACTTCCTGAAGACCTTCTTAGGAATTTACCGGTCGTACTCGATAGACAAGACATAAGCGCAGCAGCCCAGTTCAATGAAGAATTACGATTAAGAGTTAGTCACTTAATTATTGGAGAAGCCGCTAGAAGTTTTGACGAAGTCACAAAAGAACAATTTAAGGAAGCATTCCTTTCTGATAAAAAGTATATGCAAAAACTGGTTAAGGTCTACCGCAAGGTAAAGGCTAAACCATATGATTTTAAAACAGACCCAACTGGCCAGTTAAACTGGCTTGAGAAAGGTAAAGCATTTGCCTTAGAAAATCCTCTGGAAATTGAACTGAAGAAACCAAAATCATTAAAAGAGAAGAAGATTTTGTCAAAAAAACGACAAACAGAA
>CAYZOL010000021.1:1301-11729 GCA_964480325.1 uncultured Candidatus Saccharibacteria bacterium
TATAAATTCAAAAGCCACATAGAAACAAATAATTTATATGAGTTGCTTTACAAAGAACCAATTTCAGCACTTAAACCAAAACATGAAAAAGCTGCTCAGAGGCTGTTTTATGCAATAGCAGACACTTATTGTGAGGCAAACAATATAGTTTTATCAAGAGAACCAAATGCGGGGAATGGGCCTGTGGATTTTAAAGTGGCTGAAGATTACAGCACTCAAGTTTTAGTAGAAATTAAACTTTCTTCTGGAAAAGTTCTAAAGGGATTTGAAAGTCAACTACCCGAATATCAGAAGAATGAAAAGGCGAAATCATTCCTGGTGATTCTACAAGTTACAGAGTCAGCAAAGGCTACTAAAAAGGTAAAAGAAATGTCGGATTTAATATTAAGTGACGAGGAGAAAACTTACTGTCCAGAAGTTATGGTAATTAATGCTCTCCCAAGGCCGAGTGCCAGTAAAAAATAACTAACAAGTAACTAGCAAGGACTGTTCTTGCTAGTAAAAAAATGGCAGATGACGAGATAGATAAAAGAAAAAGAGAATATGGTTCTTAAAAAATATGGACAATGATTTGGAGAAAGCTTTATATCTTCGAGTAATCAAATTGGCGGCAAAATACCCCGAAGGTTTTAAATATTCAGATATTACTAACAACAAAGAGTTGATTTTAAAGCCGTGGGAAACAAAAATTATTCAAAAGCATTTTGAAGATGCTTGCATTAGACATAGAGCCGGAAATAATACAATAGGTGAAACGATGTTTTTGTTTGTAGATGGATCTGAAAATTTGTATCAATCGGATCAAAATAGATACATATTAAACTTTGACACCCAATTTACTTTTATTGATTATCTTGAGCTAAAATCAGCGCGAGAAAATGCAAAAGAGGCAAAAAAACTAGCCATCGTAGCCATTGTAATATCTATAATTGGCTTATTAATTCAATTAGTAATATAGAAATATTTTTAGTAAGATGATGATATAATTCCAATATGGCAACAATAAATCCTTGGATTAACTTCAACGGCAATGCCCTAGAAGCGTTTACGTTTTACAAATCAGTTTTTGGCGGTGAGTTTACAAAAATTATCCGTTTCAAAGATTTGGCGAGTGATGAATTCAAAGTTCCCGAAAAGGAAGAAAATAAAATAATGTATATTGCTTTGCCTGTTGGTAATAATGTGCTCCAAGCTAATGATGTTCCAGAAATTATGGGGCGAGTAAATGAGAATGAAAACAGAAGCAAGATTTCAATCAGCGCAGAAAGTAAAGAAGAGGCGGAAAGACTATTTAATGGCCTATCTGTCGGAGGAGAAATAGAAGGACCCATGGGGGACAGCCCTTGGGGTACTTATGCAGGAATGTTTCGAGACAAATACGGCATCGAGTGGATAGTTGAATTTTCACCAGAGAAATAAAATCATTATTAATCTTCTTCCTTCTAAAATAGCGATTCAAATTTTATTCCAAGTTCAGAGCAAATTAAAAATAATTTTAATAAATTTATGAAAGAAAATAATCCACCAAAAAAAGTAGACCCTATAAATACTGAAAGTTTTCCTACTATTGTTAATCAAGAAGATGATCTAGAAAAAAGACCAACCATAAAAGTTATTAATACAAGTACTCGAGGGTTTGATACTGAGGCTTTTACATCTGATTTTGTTGCATACATGGAATGTATGGTCAGGGGAGGTATTCCAGAAGATAGAATAGCGGAAAAATACGGAAAGTATTTTAGTGCCGCGACTGCAGAATCAGATAGATTGTTTGAATCACTAAAGGCGGCAAAAGGAATCTTTGTGCAGATATATGATGATAATTCGCCCTTAGGCCTTAAATATAATTTAGTCACTGTCGCTATCATTTGTGTGATTAGTTCTAATGAGGTCAATAGAATCAGGCTCTATTTTAATGGGGATTTATTTTATAAAGGGGGTGCTGATTTTCACCTTGACCTACAAGAATTAGGTGATGAGGTTAAAGAGATAAAGGATTAGAAGTATTGTGAAAGAAATAAAATTCATACTCTTGGTTAGCCAAAAGGTTTGTAAAACGTAGGTAAGCTTAATTTGTAGGTTCGATTTACAAGATAAGAAGCTCGAACTTGATCCTAGGTTAATAGTCGTTATTAGATTCCTTGCTAAAATTAATAAATTAAAAGGTAACTTTTTAAACATGAAAACAAAAAGTAAAAAATATGTGGATGGGTTTGTGATACCAATAAAGAAGAAGGATGTGAAAGCTTACAAGAAAATGGCCGAGTGGGGCGCCAAGACTTGGAAGAAGTATGGGGCACTGGAGTACTACGAATGCGTGGGGGATGACTTGAAGGTGCAGAAAGGCATGCCACAGAAAGGCTTCATGAACCTTGCGGGCCTCAAGCCTGACGAGACTGTTGTTTTCTCTTGGATCGTGTATAAATCTAAGGCACACCGGGACCAAGTGAACAAAAAGGTAATGAGTGACCCAGGCATGAAAGACTTCGACCCGAAGGATATGCCATTTGATATGAAGCGCTTCGCATCTGGAGGGTTCAAACCGATAGTGGAGGCGTAATGATATTGGGGGATACATGAACATCTCAAGAAAAAGGTGATACAATAGGCACATATAATTAACCCACACAAACATATCACAAACAAAGAATTTTTTACAAAGACTTTAAAGGATGAAGTGCAAAAGTTTAGAGTAGCAATAGAGGCACTACCGGAAGAGAAGCACTCTCATAAAGTGCATGAAAAGTCCCGTGAAGCTGGCAACCTGGCTGCGCAGTTGGCATTGCAGTGGAAAGCTATTTCAGGGGTATTAACCTCTGGAACTCCAAACTTTGACCCGCATGAAATGGGCAAGCAGTCTAAAGGAGATATGCTCGAAAAGTTTGATAAAGGAATGGACCAACTTTTTAAAGATTTGGAGACCACCACGGACGAAGAGTGGGAGAATGGAGAAGCTAGCATGGGGGAGATGTGGAAAGATAAAAAGTTTGGTATGGCTTGGGGCTTCCTTTTTGATGCTATTCACCACCGTGGGCAACTCTCTACCTATTTGCGAGCTATGGGAGAAAAAGTTCCATCCATCTATGGACCATCTGCGGATTCGCAGTAAGGCTTTATAGAGATGAAACCTCTGCAAATGACTTCTGGGCATGTGACTTACAATTCTGATATACTTTCCTTATGGAACTAAAGGAAACTATTCTTAACTTAGAGCTCAGCTTGCTTACTCCAGAAGTCAGGTCTTCTCGTGAAAAATTAGACATGCTTCTTGCCGATGATTTTATTGAATACGGAAGCTCGGGTTTGGTATATGACAAAAAGATTACTTTAGATAGTTTGACTGGGGGAGGCAAGTCACCAAGCTACAAGTTGTATGACTTTGAGCTTATACCTTTATCTGATTCTGTAGTACAGGCTAGGTATAAAACAGACAGAACAAATCTGGATGGTACTATGCTTACCTCATTACGGAGTTCACTTTGGAAAAACAATGATGGTAACTGGCAAATGTTTTTCCATCAAGGCACGCCCGCACATTAAATAAGGGTGTTATACTTTATAGGTATGAGCATCTCAAGAAAAAAATTTGTAATTTTATTCACTATCTCCTCGGTAAATTGAAACGCTCGTAATTTATCATTATAAGGAGTATATTTATATATTATGGATGATAAAATAAAAGAATTACGTGAAAAGTTGACACAAGTTGAGTTAGAATTAATTGATCTAAATAAAGCCCTAGAGGAGCTTTCAGGATCTAATATGCTCTCTGGAGAGGAGGCAGCCCTTGCA
Source organism: uncultured Candidatus Saccharibacteria bacterium (assembly GCA_964480325.1). Lineage (GTDB taxonomy): Bacteria > Patescibacteriota > Minisyncoccia > Phycocordibacterales > UBA9973 > UBA9973. The sequence continues at coordinate 5,094 of CAYZOL010000021.1, forward strand.
CGAGTACAGAAAAAGGAAATCAGTTTAAAAATTATTGCAAAAGTGAATGAAAAAAAGAATCTAGAAAATCTACTTGATGCAGAAAAAAAATTAAAAGTTAAAATTATCGACTCGAAAATTGAAGGTATTAGGAGAATTTTTTAAGAAAGGTGGTTGATCTTGTTAGAACCTATAAATTTTACTTGGTATTTAATATAAACTATGAAAATAAATGACAGGGTGTATGGGGAAGTTGAAATCACAGAACCAGTGTTGCTCGAGATCATAGAGGGTAGGACTATGCAGAGGTTAAAGGACATAATGCAGTATGGGTACATGCGTGCACAGTTTCCAGAAGCCATTCTAACCAGATTCGAGCATTCTGTGGGTGTGTGTCTACTTCTTAAAAGATACAATGCCTCAATCGAGGAGAAGATAGCGGGCTTAATTCACGATGTATCGCATTCAGCTTTTTCGCATTGTATAGACTATGTACTAGATGAAGGTTCTGAAAAAACACACAACCACCAAGACAATATTTTTGACGATTTTGTAAAAAATTCTGAAATTCCTAAAATACTCGAAAAGCATGGTTTTGACGTCGACTTTATTTTAGACGATGGAAATTTTCCACTTAAGGAAAAGGAATTGCCTGACCTGTGTGCGGATAGGATTGATTACACCCTAAGAGATGGAAGCACATACGGATATTTAAACAAAGAAAATGCGGATTACATATTGAGCAATTTACTTGCTGAAGATAATGTGTGGGTCTTTAATGATTTTGATTCAGCGAAAAAGTATGCCGAGCTTGCGAGAGGGTTAAATAATGAAAGATACGCTGGCCTTCCATCAGCAATAATGCACCGAACAGTAGGAGACTATCTCAAACATGCTCTCCAGATGGGTTATATATCCAAGGAGGATTTATATACTACGGACAATGCTGTGCTTTTGAAAATATCCAAGTACCACAGTGGGGATGAGCGTTTGCAATTGTTGTTTGACCGGATGAACATGAAGAAAAAGTGTGAGAATAATAAAGAAGATTTTGATGTAGAAGTTTTCAACAAGTCTAGAATCGTGGATCCACTGTTTAAAACAGAAGTAGGAATGCAAAGAATCTCCGACGTGGACCCTGCGTGGCCCCAAATTCTAAAAGAAGAATCAAAGCCAAAGCATTTTTTCCTAAAATTTGAGCGATAGACTTCAGTTCTCGCGAGGGCATAAAATAAGTAAAAAATAATATATAATATGATTATTACTATCTAACTAAAATTTTATGACAAAAGACAACATGAGCAAGGGGAGTTCGGGGGCTGTGTATGGGCTAGGGTTTGTCGGGGCAGCGGTTTACTTCATAGGTAACGCCGTAACTTTTGGCGCCGGAGTGATTGGATTTTTTAAAGCTCTCGTATGGCCGGCATTTTTGGTTTATTATGCATTTGAATCGTTACTATTAAAATAGAAAAAAGTTTTATATAAAATTATGAATACAAAAATAATAAAAATGGGAGCATTGTGCGCAGTGGCAACAGCGGGGTATATTTCCGGCATCGCATCGTTTTTGTTTAATATTGAACATATATTTAAAAATAGTGGGCCAGACACAGTATTTGCGCCTATTTTAATGCTTTTGCTTTTTGTGATCTCTGCTGGGGTTACGGGTTTTGCAGTTTTTGGCGTGCCTCTTATGTGGTATATCGATGGTGAAAAACATGAGGCTGTTAAACTTCTTGGTTGTACAATTTTATTCTTGGCTATCATCGCACTTCTCCTAATAATGTTTTTGTAATGAATTAATCTTTTACAAAGACCCGAAGGTAAGTGATTACCTATGTACACATCCAGCCCAGCAACAGGGGCGACGCATACCACCCTTCATTTTAGATAGGGCTTTTTCTATGCGAATACGCCTTGTTTCAGCCTTCTTTCCTGAAGTTACCCAGCAGATCCACTCATTGCGGGCGAGTGGGGTGATGTCCTCCCAAACAAAGAGTATCTGCGGGTTGGTAGCAAGTGCATTTTTGAAATCTGCTGGTAATTTGTGTACTGCACCATTTGAAATTGCCATAATGTTTATATTATATCAAATGTTTCATTTTTGTTTTTAAAATTGATTTGCTACAATGTTGGTAGTAATGTAACAGATTAATCTTTTCATGGATCATAAAAAAAATAAAATTGATGAATTTTTCAGGGAAGCGTCAAAAAATTTTCAAAAAGGCTTTACTTTAGTGGAGCTTTTGATGGTAATATCAATAATAGGTATATTAGCGTCAATTGTGATGTCTGGAGTCAACTCTGCAAGAAGTAAAGCAATTAATGCTACAATTAAAGCAAACCTTTCAGGTATAAAATCCATAGCCGAGCTTCAGCATGATATTGTAGATGGATGTTACGCTTCCACTAACCCATGTAATAGCAATACTCCAGCAGTGGTGGAAGAAAATGCGACTGAGGGTGACGCTACCGATTGTCCTACCACAGGTGCCTCTATTTTTGGTACCCCTAGTATTGCTGAGCGTATAACAGCTGCAAAGGCATATGGAGTGTTAGTATATTGTAGTTCAACGGCGGGTGGTACAGCATGGGGTGTGGTTGCACAATACAAGTCAGATCCTACCCGTGGCTGGTGTGTGGATTCTAGTGGGTATTCAAAGGAACATGACCTTGAGGATTCAACCCCAGAAGAAATGTGGGATGAAGTAACAGAAGGTGTGTGTACTGACTAAGGGCATATGAATAGTTCAGTCTGGCAATCCGGCAAAAATCTGCACTAATGTACAATTTTTATTTTGGTTGTATAATATAGACATATGGAACACAAACAAAACACAGGTGCGCTAATAGTGAGTATTGGGGTCGTTATATTTGGCTTGATTTTTGCTTATTCTGCTTTTAACTTTTCAAAACTTGGATCGTATGTAGAGGTCAAAGGCCTATCAGAGAGAATCGTGAAGGCAGATACAGTGACGTGGACTATTGCATTTGATGTAAAATCAAACAATATTGATAGCCTGTATTCTGAAATTGATCGAAACAAAAAAACCATAGAGTCATTTTTAGTTGAAAGAGGATTTGAGTTAAGTGAAATAAACATGGCACCGGTTAATGTGTATCAAGACACTTATAAAGAGGCTCTGTTTAGATACAATGCAATGGCTCAGATTTCTCTTTATACCAAGAAAGTTGATGCAGTAAAAGAAACCTCAAAGAACACTTTGCCATTACTTCAAAAAGGCATAGTTATGACTCAAAGTAATGTAAATTTTGAGTTCTCTGATATAAACAGCATTAAGCCCGAAATGCTAGCAGAGGCCATAGCAAACTCCAAGAATTCTGCTTCTGAATTTGCTAAGGCTTCAGGGTCTGTTGTCGGAGATATTTCTCGAGCAAATCAAGGCGTGATAGACATAAGTGAAAAAGACCCAGGCAGTCCTGAATATAAAAAGATTCGTGTAGTATCAACGGTGAGGTTCTTACTCAAGTAAAGCATAACCCGAAACCTCCGTATCTCCTGCTTTTACATCACCTTCGTCTAAGTCAGGTTTTTTATGTAAACTATCAATATCAATATCAATAGCATATTCTGTTGGCCTACCGCTTGTTCCTCCTTGAGCCACCCCATGTTTTCCCACGGCTAAATCAGGTTCCTCCTCAGCATGTTTTATCATTGATTCTGCTTCGCCTTGGCCTGTACCTATACCCACATGGGTTTCCTTTCCAAATATATGTTTCTTTTCAGACATTTTTATCTTATATATTAACTATTAATAATACTATAAGTGTATACCCATGGTTTCAGTTGGCAAGAGGGTAAGGGTGTATAATTGGTTAAATGGCCTCCAAGAGAGAATACAAATTAAAAGAAAAGGTGTGGCTGTGGGGCTATGATACCGATGCCCCATGGCATTTTGTGAGTGTACCTAAAAAAGAAACCGTAAAAATTAAAGAGGATTTTGGTAAAAAGGCAAGAGGCTGGAGGTCACTTAAAGTAGAAGCAAAAGTAGGCAAGACAGTGTGGAGGACCTCAATATTCCTAGACAGCCGAACCGAATCGTATCTATTACCGCTTAAGGCTTCAGTGCGTAAAAGTGAGGAAATAATTGCCGGAGACACGGTTAACTTTTCAATAAAGATTTTGTAGAAATCACAACACTATTTTTTTAAAAGTTTTCTTTTGCCTAAAAATATAGCAAAGGCTATTGCGTAGTTTAATATGGCAATCCAAGCAGGGAATACCCATAGGGAGAAATTGTTTTCTCCAACGGAAAGTGCACCGAGTAGTGCGCCTGTTGCGCAGATAAAATAGGCAATAAATGTTTCAGAGTGTGGGTCAATATAGGCTTTAACCAGTGTAGGTAGTCCAGCGAAAAAATCTATTAAGATAGTAATAAGTATAGCAAAAAGTGGCTGGTCCGTTAGATACCAAAGTATAAGTCCAACACCTGCGCCGGCTAAAGAAAAAATATCGAGTTTTGTACCTCCACCTACTCCATACTTATATGACAAAACCACAATAACTAATACGGTGGTTAGGTCTGCAAAAGTAAGCATCAAGGACCAAGTGCCACCTTCGGCAAGTTGAGCAAAGAATGCAATCAAAAGTAGGATACTCCAAATAAACCAACTTGCCCGCTCAGGCTTGGTTTTGCCTCGCAAAATATCTCGAATATAAGGTATGGAGGAAATGAACACCAATATCCCAGAAGCATAGCCCAAAATTTCTTGCATATCGTTGTATTGTAACATGTAAGCAAAAAAGACATGTTATTGATATAATAGTTTTGCATGGAAAACATTAAAGATACGATCCATAAATTAGAGTTAAAATTACTTGATCCAAAAGTTAGGGTTTCGGTTGATGCCCTAGATGAATTATTAGCCGATGAATTTATTGAGTATGGTAGCTCAGGGCTGGTGTACGGCAAACAAACAATTCTCGAACGATTACCAAGTGGCCCAGTTTCTGCTTATACACTTTATGATTTTGAGATAGGAGTATTGTCTGATTTTGTGATTCAAGCTAAATATAAAACAGACAGAACAAATCCCGATGGATCAAAGCTTAAGTCGTTGAGAAGTTCTATTTGGAAAAATATTAACGGTAAGTGGCAGATGGTTTTCCATCAAGGAACTCCTCTTAATTATGGGAAGCAACAGATGTAGATAAACTTATCAGCATAAGTTAAGCAAAATTAGGTTGACATAAAGTTTAACTTAAGATAAACTTAATGCATGAATACAAGAACAATCAAGTCAAATATTATAGGTTTCAAGGAACTTCGAGAGAATGCCGATTTATACATAAATGCCGTAGAAAAGGGCAGAACTTTTACTATTATTCGACGCTCTAAACCTATTTTCAAAATGGTGCCAGTGGATGAATGGGGGGATGAGGGAGTATGGGAGGATGTTATTAACTTTGAAAACAAAAAAGGCCGAGGGATTAAAGCTGACGCATTACTTAAGATTCTTCAAAAAATGAAATAGATGAAAAAGTACGAGAAATTACTCCGCAGAATTTCAAAAGAAGACAGGGAAAAGATTTTACTAGTTGTCGGTCTTATTCAAGCTGATAAACTTGAATTACTCAAAGTTCAAAAATTAGTTGGCTTTGATACTTACAAAGTAAGAATTGGGAAATATAGGATAAAATTCAAAAAATTCCCAAATGGGAACGAAATCCTAAGCATTGAACGCAGGAGTGATACTACATATAATAATTTATTTCTTTAATACAATGAAAACGAAGTTTACACAACCAAATGAATGGGAAAGATATAGAAACGATGAAGAAGTAGCTGTTTTTCTTGACTCTTCACCGTTTTCTGAAATTTCTTCTCCTAGAAATATTTTTTCGTTCGCAATCCAAGTTGCTGGTGCAAGAAGTACATTGTATGCAATAAGAACAGATAGCAATGATACTGTACTACTTAATACTGATGAATATGCATTTAACGCAGATACAAGTGAATTTAAAAATTTTTTAGTAGGTCCGCTCAGAACTGAGTATCATCATACTGATGATATACCAACCCCATTAAAATCTAGCTTCACTGGTAGATTACAAAATAAATTAGATACTATTCGACAGTTAAATAAAATCAAAACTAACTCATAAATAACAACAATAAAAAAAATAATTTTGGCTTATGCTTTGCCGAGGAGGGAGGTAAATCCAAGCATTATCGTCGTTTTATTTGACTGTAGCATTATTGTGTTATATAATCCATAGCGTGAAAAAGCTAATAAATTTTGTAAAAAATCATTTTGTTCCTCACGAGGGTAATGATTACGAACCTCACTTTTGGAAACATAAATCAATATTATTTTTTCTCTCACTAATAATTGTCATTGAACTTGGCTTTCTTGTGCAAGCATTTGTGGTTTTTGATAAAACTAACTTTCTAGCGTCCGTACTGCCGGGAGTACTTACTTCAATAACTAATAATGAAAGAGAAGCCTACAACGTACCGGCGCTAAGACAAAACGCTCTTCTTGAGCAGGCTGCGCAAATAAAAGCAAACGATATGGCAAGCAAGGGCTATTTTTCTCACAATAGTCCCGACGGTAAAACCCCTTGGTACTGGCTGGACTTAGTGGGATACAATTACAGCTATGCGGGAGAGAACTTGGCGGTAAATTTTTTTG
>CAYZOL010000022.1:0-11593 GCA_964480325.1 uncultured Candidatus Saccharibacteria bacterium
CTTACCATAATGCAATCCGCAAAAATTTCGCAGATATAGAAAAGGTGGAAAGGTTGCCGAATTTGTCGCTATAATTATTTTTAGTTATTCAGAGCAATAATCGCAGTAACTAATGATCCTAGGGCAATTACCGTAGAAACCAAAGCAAGCGCATTATTTTTATCGTAAACAAAAAACTTCCAAAACCTTTTAAACCAAGGATCAAAAACTGTATAACCATTAGGAGTAATAATGTAATGAATCTCCGGCCACTGATCTTTTCTTAGTAATTTATCTTCTTTCTCAAGAAGATCCATTTGGTGTTTAACTACAGTATCGCTTTTTAGTGGATAATTCTTTTCCAATAATTTCTTTGCGTTTTATTTAAAATCAACTTCCATTCCGCGATACCATCGTTTTCTTTTATAATTCTTAAAATTACTTTTTGTAGATTTTTATCCATCTTTGTATTTTATATTATTTGCGCGACTTCTTAAACTTTTCTTCAATATCTTTATGATGATGGAGTAAAAAATGACAGTTATGGCAAAGCCAAGCCAAGTTTGTAACAGAATTATTTTTCCTATTATGGTCAATATGATGGACAGCTAAAACACGAATATCTTTTGTTTTACAAATCCCACAGATTTTTGGAACCTTGTGTCTACCCAAAACGCTTCTGTATGCAAATCTGCCTTCTTTCCAATTAGCATGTAATGGACCAATAAAAACTGAGTTTCGCCATTTTGTCTGACAAGATTTTGTACAAAAGTATGTTTTACTTTGAGAAACTCTTAAAGCTTTTTTGGTCTTATATACTTTTTTCCCACACGAATGACACTTAACAATCTGTCCAGTTTTACTACCAAGACTCATGCATTTTTGAGAACAATACTTTGCATGCCCTTGTCTTAAAAAATAAGGCTTCCCATAAAAACCCTTGGAACAAATTTTGCATTGCACTGTCGGCATACCTATATTTTATCGATAGACACACTTCAGTAAAATAGATAGCTTGTGGATAAAAAGTCAGAAACCATCTAGACAGCCCTAATATTTGGGAGATATGAGAGGATTGCACTCTCGCTAACAGCTCCACAAGCTGTTGTGCTACTACTACACCAATATCTCCATGTACGCTTATTTATAGCAATAAATGAGGAGCATATGCAAGTTTAATTGCATAATGTCCGAATACCATTGCTATATGGCACCCCATATACCAGATAAAACCAAAAAACCTCTAGCTACTGTTTGATATTATTTTTTACCATGTAAAACTTAATATTTTTATCTTTATTTAGAAACAATTTTTTGTTCATCAAGTATTTAGCAAGCTCAACCAAGAGCACATTGAATATCAACCATAACAAGATAAATGGCAACCACGAAGTAGGCATCGGTGATAGACCAAAGATATTTCTAAGCCCTGGAATTATCATGGTTAATATCAAAATAATTAAAGATATTAAGAGGCTAGCATTTAATTTTTTATTTGAAAAAATTTGATAAGTTAGGAGTGGCATGTGCAAACTTCTAAATGAATACGCAATAACCAAGATATAAGAGGAGAAACAAACAAAGAAAACCGATCTTGCTAACGAAACCTCTGTTCCTGCTTTTATCAAAACATAATACAAAATAAATAAACAAATAGAGCTAATAATACCAATTATAAAATTAAGGACTTTTACTTCTGGCGTAAAAATAAGCTTTAAATTTCTTCCAGCGTATTTTTCCTTGTCTATGTCTTCATCAAAAGCAAAAGCAAGTGCTGGCAAGCTACCGGTGCAGAGATTTACCCATATTATTTGTAAGGCTGTTACAGGTAGCGGAATATTAAGCAACAAGCTACCACCAATAATAAATACTTCATCAAAGGAGTTAGACATAAGATATACAAAACTCTTGCGGACGTTTCCTAAGATTTTTCTACCTTCATCTATGGCCATACTTATGGTTTCAAAGTTATCATCAAGTAGCACCAAATCAGCTGCCGCCTTTGCCACATCAGACGACGAGCCAAGCGATATCCCTATGTCCATAGCTTTAAGAGCAGGCGCATCATTGACTCCATCGCCTGTCATTGCTACTACTTCACCTAGTTTTTGGTACATAAGCCCAATACGGAGCTTGTCCTCAGGAGTAACTCTTGCAAATATTTTTATATTTAAAATAATTTTGGCCAAGTCTTCGTCTGACAACTTACGCAAATCAGCTCCAGAGATAACTTGGTCTTCCTTCACCTCCCAGTCCAAATCCTTCGCAACGGAAAGAGCTGTACCAACCAAATCCCCAGTAACCAGCACCATTTTCATTCCATGTGATTCAATGTTTTTTATTGCCTTCGGTACCTCCTTGCGTATTGGATCATAAAATACCAGTGCACCCAAAAAATTAACTTCTTTTATATTGTCCAAATTAAAACGTTCTTTATTGTGTTTTTTGGAAACATCTGCAAGGCCTATCAGCCTTTTGCCACTTCTGCTTGTACTATCTATCCATTCCTCAATTTTTACATAATCTTCTTTTGAAACATTGGACTGTTTGAGTAAAATATCAGGCGCACCCATCAGAATATATTTGTCCTCACTCTCTGCCACTGAAAACTTATTTGTTGAATTAAAAGGCAAAACCAAAGAGGTATATGAGTCTAAAATCGTTTCAAGTGAAATATTGTGCAATCTACATGCTTTGGCTATGTTCACTTCAAAAGGTCTACCCTTAAAAATCCAGTCAGCCAATCCACTATCAGGGTTTTCGATTGTAACATCGATATTCATAAGTGAAAGTTCCAATAACTTTTTTTGATCAATGCTAAATGATTTTGAAAAATCAGTGCTTACCTTTTCTGTCAGCATTGTTTCAATTGGATGAATCCCCACCAATTGCATGTCCGCCAAAGTCAGAGTGCCTGTTTTGTCTGTCATTATAAGAGTAGTCGAACCCAAGGTTTCAGCTGCAGATAACTTTCTGATAATTCCCTTTTTACCTGCAATTCTTGTAGCTCCTATCGCCAAAATCATGGTCAGGGTTATCGGCAGTGCCTCAGGCACTGCACCCACGGCAACAGCCGCAGCCAACACTAACATTGGAAGCAATGGTTCACCACGAAGAACCCCCAATATTAAAATAAGGGTTACAATAATAATAACTACAAAAAAGATGAGCCATGCCAGTTTGTCTACGCCCTTTTGAAGAGGTGTTTCGGATCTTTCAATTTTAGAAACAATCTTTGCGATTTTACCTATTTCGGTATCATTGCCGGTTGAGCACACTAACGCTTTAGCATAACCCTCTACTATCAAGGTTCCTGCGTGAGCCATGTTTGTTCGTTCTGAGACTTCAGCAGTTAGTGGTACAACCTCTTCCTTTTTTTCAATTGGCAAAGACTCACCCGTTAATATTGCTTCATCAATTCGCAAATTATTGATATTAATAATACGAGCATCTGCAGGCACACGAGAACCATAAGCAAGCTTGATTATGTCCCCTGGCACCAGTAATGATGAATCTATCTCCTGCTCTTTGCCATTCCTGATCACTCGCGCTCGGTCCTTTATATATGTGGTTAGTTTATCAAGGGTATTTTCCGCATGATATTCATGATAAAAACCAAGCGATACATTAAGTAAGACTGCAAAAATAATAACCCCTGTATCTATCCATTCTTTTAATACCCCTGTAATAAAAGCCGCCCCAATGAGTAAAAAAATCAAAGGGCTAACAAATTGTTTTAAAAATATCGAAAGTGGACTCTTCTTTTCCTTGTTTTGAAAAATATTCTTACCATAAATAGAGAGCCTCTCTTCGGCCTCGGCCTCGGACAAGCCTATATCAGTGCTTTCGAGCTTTTCTATTGCTTCGTTTACTGCCTTTGCCCACGGTTGTTCAATTTTTTGCATGTTTTTACATTTTAGCATGGAATTGAAGGCTCGTCTCGCCGAAGCCTTGGCATAGGCGGGTGTGGACAGAGTAGCAGATTTTGGCATAGCAAATTTCATTTGCGGGCGAGGCACAATGCCAAAATTCACTACTGGGTGTGGAACAGGGTAGTGAATTTTGGCGATGCGCAAGGCGCACCCAAAGGGCTTCGCCAAAATCTACTACCCTGTGGAAAACTCCCTAATAAACGTTGACGACAAAAAGCATCCATGATATATTCGTAATTGTCATGAAATTGGCACAAAACCACTCATTAATAGCTCAAACACGAAAGGTCACCCTGCTGGCTATTATTAAGCTCTTCCCTATTGGGGAGACTTCGAGGGTTGGTGTTTAATTTCTTTAACTAGCAAGCTAGAAAAAACAAAGAAACTAAGAACGAGCCCTTGAAAAAGAAGGGTTTTGTTCTTTAAATTTAGATGGTGAATTTTTTTGAGTATCTAAACCTTTTGGATATTTTAAAAAATTCAATTTCATATGAACAAATTTTCTTTAAAACAAAACGCTCGGCCGAAAAGCGCTCCGCCAACCGCGGAAAACGGCACACTTCTTTTCTCTCGCGAGCTTTTGGGCTCATGGTTTTGCACCAGTTGCAATTCATGGGTCGATTGTGAGCCTGAAGATCATAAGTGTTAAGCCACCCACTTCGGGCAAAATTCTCAGGTCGACGCATTTGCGTTGGCCTGATTTTTATTTATCCAAAAACTACCCTTGCAGATAGAGGTTTGGTAGATAGAGGTTTTGCAGATAGAGGTTTGCAGATAGAGGTTTAGCCTCTATCTGGTAAGTTGTCTTCCTCAAACAAAGATTGTTTTCCTCTTTCTTCCCTAATAATATTTACAATCTGATCACAATGTTTCTTAAAGGCACTTGCACCGCCGAACCTTTTTAACATATCTCCTGCTTCTTTCTTGTCTATTAATTTAAATTGTTTACTTTCGTACTCATGGTCTCCAGAAAACACTAACTCCTTTTTATTTTTAGGTATTGTATGCACTGCATAATTTTTATTAACATAGCCGAGTAACTTTGCAAAATAAATGTCTTCATCTATATGATGTGACTTAAAAGTCCCCTGAAACAAACTTCCAGATCGTGAGTTTTTAACATTGAAATAATAAGTGTAACCACCTTGTAACTTTTTCATAAAATCACTTATACCACCGTCAATTAATTGCTTTAGGATAAAGTGAAAGTGATTTGGGTTCAGGCAATACCCAACAATGGCAACCTGTGGCTCAGATAGAGGTTTAGCCTCTATCTCGGTCTTTCTGAGATTTGCTAGACTAGTAATGCTGTCTTTTCGATTAAACTCTGAAACACTTTCAATAAAACGAAACAAGTCTTTTTTATCCGAAAATATATCCCGCTTATCTACTCCACGATTATATATGTGATAATACTCACCTGTCACAATAGGCTCTTTCCTCATGTGCCTATTATAGCACAGATAGAGGCTAAACCTCTATCTGTAACCACTATCTGTGTATATAATAACTAAAAGATCCAAATGTCTGGGATCTTGGTCACTAGTATAAATATAATGAGCGCTATGAAGGCAGATGCGGTGCACCATGTGCAGCCTTTTTTTATGACAAAAGTTTGTAAGTACAAAAGGTAAAAGGAAAACAAAAACGCAGATAAGGAGTAAAGTACAAGCACCAAGTTAAGCATGTAGGGCATCGGCTCAGGAATAAATGCCAAAAGTATATATGCTAGGAATGTAAACATATAATAAATCATCCCCATCCTCTCCAGAGGCGTGCCAAAGAATTTTGAATGCTTGCCATACACTACATTGTCGCAGTTAAACATTGCCAAACACATGAAAGGCTTGGTTGTTTTTTTATTTTTGTATATATGAAATGCAATTAAAAAACCCAACAATCCAAAAAGTGAAATAGTCAGGCGTGCAAGTATGTGTGCGCTTAGTATCATATATACATTTTACTAGTTACAGTATAAAAATCAATCAAAATCCTAAATTACAAAAAGCTGTACTATGTCGACAAAATTATACGAAAGTATAGTTAGGCTAAATATGAGTATGCAAATAAAGGCAGAGACTATGCACCAAGAGCACATTTTTTTTATTACAAAAATTTGTATAAACACAAGATATATCGAAAACAAAAACCCAACCAAAGAAAAAACAACCATCATCCCTAAGAGTACATTTGGCAAGGTGTTAGGAGCAAAGAGGAACAGTAAGTAAGACAAAGTCACAAATGCATAATATAACATACCTAGAATCTCTACTTTTACGCCCAAAAATAAAGAGTAATCACTGTGCACGACAGTATTGCAGTCAAACTTAATAGGACAAACAAGTGGCCTCTCGGCCTTCTTTTCTTCGTATATGTGCCTAGCCACCAGAAAGCCAGCAAAGCCTAGCGCAAATAATGTAAATCTTATTAATACATCTTCAGAAAATATCATTAATGGAGTTTAACAACTTTTTGTGCAAAACTCAAATAAGATCGGTGCTGGGTTTACGGGTTTATTATAAAGGTTTTTGCGCCTCATAAAATATTTGGCAACTTCGTTTGCTACAGCATAAACAAACACCAAGTATAGTATTGTAGCCACCATGCTCCAAGCAAGTGGGGCAAATTTGAAAATTTTTGCAATAAAATTATTGTATACAAGTACGAAAGGTAATATCGATGAAATGATTATCCCAGCGGTCAAAGGCATGGAAAGCGCTGGAGACTTGAAAATGTATCTGGAAGAGCGCACTGAAAGTATGAGCACAAGCTCTGCCAACACTGATAAGATAAACCAGCCTGTCTGAAACTCTGCCACACTTGCGCCCTTGTAAAGTTGGAAGTATATCAAATCAAAGATACTTGAAATGAGGCCAAACGCTAAAACTCTTTTTAATATCTTCTTTGGATCAAAGTGTGGCACATGGCTAGCGGCGTACTTATCTGGGTTGTCAGTAATAATGAGCACTAAGGGTAAATCAGTAAGCAAGTTGTTTAAGAGTATTTGGATTGGAAGCATAGGTAGCACAGGATAAAAAAATGAAGCGATAAGCAGTGAAAAGAACGTACCGGCATTGCCGGAGAGTGTGTACATGATGTAAGTCAAAATGTTCCGTATTGCTTTACGTCCAGTAGTAACACTGTTTAGTATTGGAGCCAAGTCCTTCTCTAGCAAGATAATGTCTGAGGATTCCTTGGCAATGTCAGTGGCGTTGTCCACCGCTATTCCAATGTCTGCACGTTTAAGAGCCAAAGCGTCATTTATGCCATCTCCCAAAAAGGCCACTGGACCTAACTTCAAATACCTATCAATCAATTCAAGCTTATTTTCAGGAGTACACTTGGCAAAAACCATTGCACGTAAAATCTGAGAATCTGAAAGGTCGGTAACCTTAACACTATCAAGCGCTATAATATTGTCTGGATGCTTTATAAGGTGCAGTTCCTCGGCTACATTTTGCGCTACTGCCTTTGAATCTCCTGTTAGGATCTTTACATTTATCCCCCTCTCGTGAGCGGTTTTGAGTGACTCTGAGGCGTTAGCTTTAATAGGGTCATGAAAAGCCACAAAGCCGGAAAACTGCCACTCTCCTGCCATGCCATGCGCTAGCGCGACCACTCGCATGCCCTTGGTTTCATATTCTTCAGCAGCCTTTAGGACTGATGGCGGTAAATTTTTGCACAAGTTAACGACATTGCCTATTATTCCACGCACTACCTTCTCCCCGCCCTCGAAGATAAAGGATTCATATCCAAGCTCTCTTTTGAATGGTTCAAAGTTTGTTATTTTTTTAAGAGGGGTTTTTATTTTGGCTAACGAAATATTTAAGGCCTCATCATACGCACTGTCCATGCCTCCTCTTTCATATTGACTGTCAGTAATACTATTTGAATTTTCCCAAAAGTCATTAACATCACGGACTACTGCAACACGTAGTTTGTTCTCAGTGATCGTACCTGTTTTGTCAGTCAGCAAAAACTTAACCGAGCCCAAGCTTTCAAGAGACGAAAGCCTTTTTACTATTACCTTGCCTTTTGATAACAGTAACGACTCGCGCGTCAAAACTATGGTAATAATAAGTGGCAAAACCTCCGGCACCACGCCAACTAACATCGCAATGGAGAAAACAAAAAAATGAGCAAAGGAATACTTGCCCATAACAAACACCAAAAGAAACATTGAAAGCAATAAAGATATAATAGAAATTATAAATATATATTTTATTACCTTTTCTGTAAAAGCATTAAAACTGCTCCATTTTTTTACACTTTGGAGTTTTACTCGGTATTTTGAAAGTGAGGATTGTTTGCCATGTGCAATAACATTACCTATAACTCTTCCACTTGTGACTACTGCGCCAGCAAATACGTCATCACCCATTTTTAACTCTTTTGGCAATGTCTCCCCTGTACGGACAGAGTCATCAATAAATGCGCTAGATGACTCAATGACCTGCATGTCCACAGGAACAATAGAGCCTGGGACAAGGTGTACCACATCTCCTAAAACCAACTCCGATACATTCACCTGTACCAAACTACCTTCCTTTAATATATATACTTTTGTTTCCACCAAGTGAAGCAACTTCTCCCCCGCCTTTGAAGCCCTAAATTCTTGAAAAAATCCTAAGAAAATATTAGCAAACGCTATAACCAAAATTATATAACCATCCACATGCTCTCCCCAAAAGAAAGACACTCCCGCAGAAATAATAAGCAGTACAAAAAACAACGAAGCGACTTGGCTCCATAAAATAGACAAAGCTAATTTAAAATCATCTTGCATTGCTAACTATATTGTAGCAGAAAAAGATAACAAAATTCTATTTTTTTAGGACTTTTGCTAATTTCTTTTTCATTTCTATCGCCGCCAGAGTATAACCACCGCCGTATCCATCTAAAAACCTAATATGCATATTTTCAGATTCCTTTATATAACAAGTCATCACAGAAGAATCAGCCACACTAATACCATAAATAAGCTCACCTTTCTTTTCTTCTTCGTCTAACCACTTGGTTAACTCTTCTCGGTGCTTTGGTTCACCTGCAAAAACCGTTTTTAGTGTATTGTCTACCTTCAGAGTGTCCGACGAAGTGGACATATCTGGCACACCTTCGGTTGAGACTTTGTGAAATAAACTCTTGGTTGAAAGGTATGCAGTTTTTGCAACCCCAAAAATTATGTTTCTTAAAATAAAAGGCAGGCTCGCTTTGCCGTGCCTAAGATGTGAAGCATGGAAAATTGTTTTAAGATTTGTAGTGGGTGAAAGAGTTTTGGGGTGTATTGGATGACGGCTAACATACGAACCGTAGAGTTTATCTAGTTCATTTAGCACTTTATGAAATACTTCTTCAGGCTCCTTATCCCCCATTGGGAAAATAATTAGCGAAATAATTTCATCACCTACTCTAGGTGGAAAAATAGCATTCCATTTACATTCAAGACCTGAAAGATCAATGGGTTTTTGTTTCGTATTTTCAGGAAGTAAATATTCGGGAGCTTGTTTCATTAAAGATTCCGCATAACGAATACCGTCACCCAAAAAGATTGCTTGGTGGTAGTGTGAAGATATGAAAAGTTTAGCAATTTTTATTGGAAATCCTGCCTCAGTCACAACCGACATAGGAATAATGCTGACACGCAGGTCCATTCCAAAACGCTTTTTTGTGTTTGCATGCAGTGTAGCAAGTTCACTTTTGCATTCTGCCACTAAAGTCGGCGGTACTAAAAGAGTAGCACCATCACCTCCATAGATAAAAGGAATAGTTATTTTGTGGCGTCTAGCAACGTTTAGCACCACGCTTGCAGAGGATACCGCTACAAAATTAACCTCTTGATACCTCTCTGCTTTGAAATGCTCGGTTGACTTAACAATGTCAGTTAATATTAAAACCCAATCTTCAGGAACTGCCTTGAAATCTTTGGTGTCTTCAAGGATTTGATTTAAAGTAAAATGCAAAACTGGCAAATGAGTATAGAAATTTTTTGTCGAATGCATTGTAAGATTATAACATAGTGCGCAGGAGAGGACTTGGTCACAAGTATTTTTCTGCTGAAAAATCTTGCGACCCCGCCTCGGCCCGTCGGCCTCCGGCTTTCAAGTCCAAAAAAGCAAAGTTATTTGCTTTTTTTATTAGATGTGCGCAGGAGAGGACTTGAACCTCCATGCCCTTGCGGGCGCTACCACCTCAAGGTAGTACGTCTACCAGTTTCGCCACCTGCGCGTATTTGAAATATAACAGCTATACTTCTTTGGATAGAGTTTCCTCGCTAATCTCCTCAGCAGCTGCCTCTGCCTCTACTGAAGGCTCTTCAACTACCCCCTCTAGAGTATCGTCAGATTCAACCAATGTAGTTGAACGTAGTTTTTTACGAACGTCTTTGACTGCTTTTGTGCGAACATAGTATAGCTTTGATCTTCGGGCTCGAGACTTTTTGATTATTTCAATTCTGTCGATACTTGGAGAAAATAAAGGGAAAATTCTTTCAACTCCTACACCTGAGGCAACTTTGCGTACGGTAAAGGTAGCTCCTGGCTCAGTATTGTGTTTGCGTGCCAAAACTACACCTTCAAAGGCCTGTAAACGGAACTTAATTGTAGCTTTTTCGCCCTTTTTGGTTGCAGCCTTTTCTTCTGCGATTTTTGACCAAACACGGACACTGTCCCCAGAATTAAAATCTAGCTTTTTGCGAGCTGGAATATCCACGGAACTAAATTTTATTTTACTTGCTATGTTAGATGCCATAAACGCAAGATTAACATAAATCTTTTATAAAGGCAATACAAAACCTTTATGCGTATTTACTAAATTCTTTTGGTACTTCTGATTCGATTTTTACTGTTTCTCCATTTAAATTCTCAAACTCAATAGACCTTGCATGCAGAGCCAAGCGCTCTATGCCCTCTGGGGAGGGCTTGCCAGGATTATACAAGGTGTCACTGACTACTGGATGGTTTAAAAATTTCATATGAACACGTATTTGGTGGGTACGCCCAGTCTTAGGCCTAAGCTCAAGGTAGGTAAATTTGCCCAATGTGGTTTCAAATCTTTTTAATACTTTGTACTCGGTAACAGCTTCCTTTAGCTCCCCTCTTGCACCACGGCCAGAGAGCCTACGCCTAAAGTCGGAGGGGCTTCGACCAATGGGTTTGTTAATTGTCCCTCTGTCATCTTTTATAAAACCGCTAACGATAGCCACATAGATTTTTTTTATTTCTCTGTTTTTAAATTTATTTTTTAAAAATTCGTAAGCTTTTTGGTTCTTTGCAAGTAAAAGCACTCCTGAAGTTTCTCGGTCGAGCCTGTGTACAATACCTGGCCTTTTGATCTCCTTACCATCGTAGACGGAAGGTTCACCAATATTTGCCATCTTTGGGTAATTTTTTAGAACCCAATCCGTCAAGGTATTGTCGTTATTTCTTCCGTCTGAATGCACAGCAATGCCCGAGGGCTTCTCCACGGCGAGGATGTTTTTATCTTCAAATAAAACTTTGATTTTCATACATTTGAAATAATATACAAAATAGGATAGAATAGCGAGTGTTCATTGGAATAAGGGATTTTGGCATAGTAAGCGTTACCAATAAAACCAAAATCAAATTTTTGCGCGGTTAGCTCAGCTGGTAGAGCAACTCATTTACACTGAGAAGGTCGGGGGTTCAAGTCCCTCACCGCGCACA
>CAYZOL010000023.1:0-2119 GCA_964480325.1 uncultured Candidatus Saccharibacteria bacterium
AATTATTAATTGGGGTACCTGAAATATTTTGGAGTTGGTTTTTTGATTTTACAAATTCAGTGTTGGCTTGTTTAGCTGTCATTAACGCCATGTCATCATGATTTACAGAGTGTGACACAATTTCCCAACCAGAATTAACCAAAGCTTTTATTTGAGCTTGATTCATATATCCAGAGTCCCCCACTGCACTTGAAATAATGGCCGCTGACCCAACGAACCCAGCACTGTCCATAAGTGGTTTGGCTACTGTATAGTTATTGTCTTCACCATCATCAAACATTATGGTTATTGCCGACTGAGTTGGTTCATATTCAACAACTGAAATATCGTCAAACCATGCAGTTCCAGAAGCTTGAGATAATATTGGCACAACAAAAATATGATCTATCGGCTGATTTACAGTTGGTAACGTTGAAGAATTAAAACCAATCCACCTCCAATCGAATGTACCACTGTTTGCGGGGGTGTTCCAATACACAACAGTTCCATCTTGTAGATGAATTTCAGCATATAGACTGGCTCCCAGCCAAGCACCCGATGCCTTAGCTACATTTTTACCAGAAATAAAGCCACTAATAAAAACTGGTTTCAGAACCGTCTGATTCAAGTCAATCCTCTGGTATGCACCTCGCGTTTGATTCTTGTTTGAATTTACAACTTTTATTGACCAACTACCTGAATGTTTCTTATCAGAAGCACGAGTATAACCTAGTTCATATATCTGCCAGTTTTGAGCTTTCGTAGAAGGGACTCCAACTATTTCAAAATCACCATTTGTGATTAAATTTTGCGCACTCTGTGCAATAACACTACTAGGTACAAAGAAAGTGAGCACGAACAAAAACGTGCAAACATGTAAAGAAAAATTTTTATTTAACATGAATATAAATGAACTTGGACTCATTATTTATAATTGTACACCACTAAAATCTAGTTTATATGTTCCCTCTTTAATTTGGTTTACTCCGTTTTGTTCATTCTGCATTCTTTTTTTCATTTCCTCGGTATCGTAGTACTTTTCAATAACATCATCGTATTCTCCAGGCCTACTAGTGCGAACGTAATCTTCAGCAGGTATAAAATCAATAACCACATCAGGTAAATCTTTTTTGAAATGTTCTAGAGCTGCTTGGTAAAGGGCTTGGGTTCGTGGAATATGGTAGTTGCTTGTTACAATAGACACTTTTTGCCAACCATGTTCTTTTATCATTCGCAAAACTTCAACTATATTCGTTGCTGTATTTTTTGATTTATCTTCATGAAATACTTGTGGACTCTCCAGAGAAACCGTATCTCTTTTCCCTTGATCACTAAGACCTGTGATAGTTTTGATAAACTTATCTCCATACACTTTAGCCTCGGTTGGAATATTTTCTTCTCCAAAAGGAGGACCGTATTTTGCACGGCTAGGATCCGATATGCCAGTTGAAAAAACAAAATTTTTCGCCTTTTTGTCAAAATACATTTGGACTGCGGCTACCATACGCATACCTGCACCTAAAGTCCCCGCATTGTCTCCATGTCTAAAATCTGTTTGAGCAAATTTTTCATGTCCTGTCAGAACCACTTCTTCTGGTTTATTAAACTCATCTGGAGAATGACCAGTTACTTGTAAACCCCCTCCTAACACGACTACTGCATCATACGGGTATGTTTGCTTTTCCTTACTTTCTAGATTAGGTTCTTTAAACATATAAAATTATTTAATTTGATAAAATTTATGGCCAGTAAATTTGAGAAGTTGTAATAATTTGCTTCCAAGGTCCTTCAGGTACATCTGCAAAATTTACAAACTGCCAGTCAACTTTGTTGTCAGCGTTATTTAGACCATTAAATTTCAAACAATCACGTAGTGCTGGAGATACGTCCATGCCAGCGTTGTTTGCTGTGGTGCTCTGAGGGCGTGGATCTGTAGTCCCAAAAACATACTTATAGTCATTATAAACGTATGGACCGGCATCCTCAATTTGGCCATAGCAAGTGTTACCATTTTTCATTATTTTCACCCAACGATTTTTCATCAATGATTCCAAAGAACCCCATGTTTTTTCGTTAGCCCATGGCACAACCTGAAACGCGTCTACCTTCCTTACTCCATTGTTATTAAAGTCATTGTATG
>CAYZOL010000023.1:2129-11113 GCA_964480325.1 uncultured Candidatus Saccharibacteria bacterium
ATATCCATTTCTGTTTACATAGTCATCATATCCGCCATAATGTGCTTGCCATGCGTCATCCCAAGCCGAAAGAGCATTATCCTCAGATGATCCAGCACCTTGTGGCTCCCCTACCCAAAAAACAGTTGCAGTAATATTTGTATGTAGTGGATATCCTGATGTATTTGTTGGCGGTGTGGTTGGTGGGATCACGACAGGAGAGGTTATAACGAAATCAGAAATATATAAAAGCTTACTTCTGTTACCAGCAACGTCACGTACTTTTATATTACAATCAAAATAATTACCTGGTGCTAAAGAATTAAAAACAATTGTATTATTGCCCATAACCGCATTCTTAGTTGCACTTGCGCATCCACCACCATAAACAATTACTCCTGCTTCTGTAGAACTGAATGTATAACTAGGAGTTTTATTCTCAGAAGGGGTAGGTACTGGTGTTACCTCGGCAATAACCGGAGCAGTACGATCTCTTCTAGACTGCAAAGATGCAGCACTTTGACCTTTAAGAGCTTCATTTAATAAATAGTCTAAACGGGCCTGAAGCTCGACTGGGTCATTTGTTTTTGTGTTAAAAGATTCTGGAACAATCACAACTGATGTTTGTTCAAATTCTGGCTCAGTTTGTAAAGATAAACTTTTGTTGACTTCTCCTCTTGTTATAGGACCAAAGTATCCAGTTGAGCTTATTCCTTTACTTTTTTGAAATGCTTTTACAGCTTTTTTGGTGAGTGTTCGAAAGTTTCCTGTTATTGGTCCCTCATAAAAACCTTCGTTAAAGAGAAATTGTTGCAAGACCATAACCTCTACATTTTTCCCCAATGTTCCTGTGTGTAAATTTTTACTAAAAATAAAGGTATCTGCTTTCACTTGAAAACTCATAGTAAAAAACAATAAAACTACTAAGGCAAAACCTCTAAAAACTTTTAATTTAATCATAAATATAATTTGTAACAGTTTAGGAGTAATACCCTAATGGTAGTAAAAATTATGACTAATAGCAAGCTCAAAAAATTAGTTTGTGCGTCGTGTAGGACTTACCCACTTACCTGTAGATTTAACAACAAATGCTTTAAATATACCTGAAATAAAAGCAATGGAATCAAGAAATCTTATTGCTGGGAAAGCAAGGCCAACTAATAGGTAGTGTCTTCGTTTATGGGCTAATGCTACAAATATTGTAACTACATAATCTGCAATCCAGATACCCAGAGCATAAACCCAAAGCAAGTAGTAAAAATTCATAAACCTTACCCCCATAAACAGCGACAATATATCAGGTAATAATATCTCATTCACCAAAAGGGCTATTGAACAGAAAAAGAGAACAAAGGGTAGAAGTAAAAATACAATACTCTCTAATAAGACTTCAGTAAGTTGCAGAAACAACGCTATCCAGAATTTACTGGTCCAAAACCCGTGTAACCTTATTGTTTGCCAAAAACCCAGTTGCCACCTTTTTACTTGTTTGAAATAATCTTGAGCATTATCTGGATCTTGAGTATAACCTACAACTTTAGGATGATGTGCCACTTTTCCAAGTTTCTTATGGTGAATTTCGAAGGTCATATTAAAATCCTCAATCACTAAACCTGGTGGATTCATGTCAATTTTATTTATTATCGATGTACGATATATACTCGCGAAACCTGGCACAATAGGAGTTACATTTGTATACTTCCAAGTTTGTCCAAATTTCAAAAACCTTTGAGTGAGGAAATAAATTCTGTCTCTATGAGAGACAAACAACAGTTGATTCCAGTTCATTTTTTTAGGATTCCAAATAGTTGCAGCATATCCTGCAACTGCTACTATCTCTGGATCGTTAAAAAACGGTAATGCTGATTTTAAATATGTGTGTTTTAGCCTCGTATCTGCATCCAGTAAGATGACAGCTTTAAATCGATTAATTAAATCAAAATGTTTTATTCCTTTATCTAATGCGCCAGCCTTCCCTGAACCTACTTCGTTCTCAAGGACGTTTATGTTAAAGCTTCTGGCAATATTTGCAGTAGCATCTTTAGAGCCATCTGAAACAACGAAAACATTTTCTTTTTTAATTAAGGTTAATATTGAGTTTAGAGTGTCAGCGATAACTAACTCTTCGTTATGTGCTGGGATTATAACAGCGACTTCTCCTTCTCTAATTGAGTCCCCTGTTACTGGATGAGGTTTATATTTACCCTTGTTAAAAAAATCATAAACTAATCTGATAAAACCAATGATTCCCCACAAAGTGAAGTTTATTCCAAAAACAATTAAAATAAGAAAAGCAATAAAAAACCAGATGTTTGCTTCATGAAAATATGTGTCTTTAAACAGTTTCCAGAAGTCGCTAGATGCGAGAGATTCCATGTCTGAAATTGTATTACTGACTAATGGGCTTTCCGTTACTACTGCCCCACATAATTCTGAAAGTTTCGCTCTAGTATACGGGCCGACAAAACCAGTGCCTTCTGACAAGCCTAGGGGTTGCAGGATTTCTTGCTTGTATTTATTTTGAAAACCAACTACTGCATCATATGTTGTAGAGCCAAAAAAACCTGTAGCCTTTACGTGGAGAATTTTTTGTAGTGATACAACCTCATCTCCGCTAGAATACTTATGCAAATTGCTTACTATTGGCACAGCGCATGCGCCATCAACAAAGTCAGCCTCTGCGTTAACTTGAAAACCCAAAAACGCAAAAATAAAACCAAAAATTATAACTGCTAACAAATAATTAAACTTCGGTTTTCTGGTTATCATTTTATTAATTAAGATTATTAGCAAGTCTAGTTCTAAAGTTTTCGATAGTTTGACTAAGACCTGTATCTAAATCAACTTTTTGACTCCAGCCGAGTGCATGTATTTTATCAAGTATTGGCATTCGAGCAGAGTGATCATGAGATGGGCGCTCAACATACGATAGCTCGCTCTTTGATCCAGAAAGCTCAAGAACTTTGTCAGCAAACTGCTTGATTGTAACTTCTTGGTCACTACCAAGGTTATATGCCTGACCTGGAATACCCTTAGTTATGACTGCTTCAAAACCATCTAAAATGTCAGTAACGAAACACAATGTCCTTCGTTGACTACCATCACCTTGTACTGTTAATGGCTCCCCTTTTATTGCTTGAGTAACGAAGCGTGGTATTACACGCTGGTCACGGATTGCCATGTTTGGTCCATACGCATTAAACAGTCTAACCATGACTGCGTGGACACCATTCCTAGCATAATGTGCAACAAGAGTTTCTGAGAATCTTTTGCCTTCTTCATAATTGGCACGAATACCGAGAGTGTCAACATTACCAGTATAATCCTCACCTTGAGGTGTTACTAACGGCTCGCCATAGATTTCAGATGAACTGGTAAATAGAAATCTAGAATTATTTTTCTTAGCCATTTCTAAAACGTTCCGAGTGCCAACACTACATGTTTGAAGCATCTCATCAGCCAAAATTTGAATATTTGGTACTCCTGTAGCGCAAGCTAAATTATAAATACGATCGAATTTGACCCCTTCACTTTCGCAAAAATCAACAAAAGATTGCTCTTCAATACCGCATTTAAAAAATTTAAAATTAGGGTTTTCTTGTAAGCGTTCTACGTTGTCTTCACTGCCAGTTAGTAGGTTGTCCACTCCCCACACTTTGTGCCCTTCTGCTAATAGTCTTTCACTTAGGTTTGAGCCGAGAAATCCCGCAGCTCCGGTTATCAGAATATTCATGAATTTTAAATTTAATTTAAATTATAATAAAACGCACACTATCACACTAACCTTATCCTGTCAAACTAAAAGAGGGCTCGCCTTTTTGGCTAGCCCTCTTTTTTTGTACCGATTCTTTCACCGGTACTTCAAGAATCGTCGGATAATTTCCGACTCATCTTGGTTTTTTTCTATTTCTCCTTGCGCTTTCATTTTTTGGATTAAAAAATTTGGCTCATACCACTCAAGTAGACTGTTCGCTTCGGAGGAATCTCCTTCATCATGGTGGCGAGGAAGATTGTTTGAAACAAACATTACGGAAAACCAAAGAGTGGTTTTCTGTACCTCTACCCTGCCCCTTAAGAATGAAGTGGTGAGACTACCAAGGAAGCGATCAACTTCACCAATCATGCCGAACTCTTCTTCCAACCCTCTGTGGAGAGTTTGCTCTGGAGTTTCTTTTAACTCCATTGTTTCTCGCATTAAAGTAAATAAATGTGGAAAAAAAACACGAGTAGTTTTATAGTTTTCGAGATGGTGAACCAAAATTTTACCGTTAGAATCAAAAACCAATCCACACACAGACAGGTGAAAAGGGTTCCTTTCAGTTGCTTCATAATGATTTTTTGGATGATTTTTTGGCTCTTCAAAAACAAGTTCAGGAATATGGGCGGAATGCCCATTTCCATTGGAATAATGGGGGTGGAGAATGAGCGAATTTTTCATGAGCAATTTTTTTGTTTTGGAACGATGTTGTTCAAACGTGAAATTAACAGACAATTGATTTTTTGTCAAAAATTTGCTAGGGTGCGCTTCAATGGAAGTTAAAATAAATAAAACAAAAATTTTGATACTTGCTGGTGGCAAAGGCACAAGAATGGGTAGCGAATTACCTAAAGTTTTAATGCAAATTAATGGGAAGCCGATGATCAAATATGTATTGGATTCTGTGATTAAGGCCACTGGTTCAAAACCAATAATAATTGTGGGGCACAAAGCAGAGTTGATTAAAACTGTACTTGGAGATACATCAAATTATGTTTTACAACAAGAACAATTAGGCACAGGGCATGCTGTGATGTGTGCACTTGATGTGATATTAAATAGTAAAACAATAGTAGTACTCTCAGGCGATCACCCATTTCTGTCTGCTGATACTATTTCAAACTTAATTAATAAACATGAATCAAATAATTCTGTGATAACCATGGCCACAACAGAAGTGGATTCTTTTTCTGATTGGAAATCAGGTTTTATGCACCATGGTAGAATTATGCGTAATAATGGAAAAATAACATCGGTTAAAGAGTACAAGGACTTAGAAACAGAAACAGAGAAGGATATTAAAGAAGTAAATGTTGGTACATATGTTTTTGAAACATTGTGGCTTGTTGAACACTTAAATAAAATAAACAATAACAATAAACAAGGCGAGTATTATATAACCGATCTACTAAAATTTGGATTCCAAGAAGCTATAAAAATCGAAAGCTTGCTTATACCAAATATTGAGGGGCTAGGTGCAAACACAAAAGAAGAACTTGGCGTTTTAGAAGAAATATCTAAAAGTATTTAATTTTGCAAAAAAACATATAAAGGGATATGCTACCATTATGCAAAACTCAAAAGCTATTTTAGTGACCGGCTGTGCCGGATTTATAGGAAGTAATTTTATTAAAGAGTTTAAGATTAAGTATCCTAAGACTCTGATTGTCGGTATCGATAACTTTTCTACTGGTCGCAGAGAAGCTCTAAACAAAAATATAACTTTCTATGAAGGTTCGATTTTAGACGAGGCATTACTTGAGAAAATATTTGCAAAGTATAAACCTGAATACGTTTTTCACTTTGCTGCATTACCACGTATTTCATATTCTGTAGAACACCCAGTAGAAACTAGTGAGGTTAACATCGTGGGTACTGTAGCACTCCTCGATAAAGCACAAAAATACAAAGTGAAAAGATTTATTTATTCCTCTTCATCTTCTGTATACGGTGGTGCTAAAAAATTGCCAACCAAAGAGTCCGAGAACTTCCCCACTCCAAAATCCCCATATGCTATGCAGAAATATGCAGGTGAGCCTTTTTGTAAAATATTCAGTGAAATATATGGTCTAGATACTGTATGCTTACGATATTTCAATGTATACGGCCCAGGCCAGTATGGGGACTCTCCATATTCAACAGTCATTTCCGCTTGGCTTGAGGGGTTGTATTTCCCAAATAAAAAAGTTGCTTTCATTGAGGGCGATGGTAGTAATACTCGAGACTTTTGTTTTGTGGAGAATATTGTTCTAGCAAACATATTGGCTATGGAAGCAAAGAATAAGTTAAATGGCGAAGCAATGAACATAGCCCACGGTGAACGTACTAAAATCAAAGAAGTAAAAACAATAATTGAAAAATACACTGGCAAAAAACTAACACTCGAAAAACGCCCAGCCCGAGTCGGCGATGTGAAGCACAGCTTCGCTGACATTTCTAAAGCCAGAAAATTAATCGGTTATAAACCAAAAGTAAACTTCGAACAAGGGTTAAAAATAGCAGTAGAGTGGTATAAATCTAGAACAGCCTAACCATCCAAATATATTGAGACCGAGGATTTAAACACCACAAATGTAAAAACCGCTGAAAGGTCCTAAAGCGGTTTTTACTCTTATAATATTTTTTTGTTCAGTCGATTTCTTATTTATTTAGTCATCTCGGCCGTTTTTTTCATGTCCTTTACCATTGCCATTGTTGCTTTTTGATTCCTTTTTATCTTGTTTCCATTCTTTCTTTTCCTCTTTCCATTCTTTTCTTATTTCTTTAATCTTTTCCTTTTCAAGACGAATTTTTTCGCGCCAATCCATTTCTTTTTTCTGCTGCAAAGTCATATCTTTAACTTGCTTTGCATTGATGGTTGGAGTTGAGGCATTTGTGTCCATAGTACCTTTTACTTCTACTACATCGCCTACCATGTACTGATTCACATCAGATATGGCACCGATAAATCTTGCGTTTGCAGTATTTACAGTGAATGTAATACCCCAAACTTTGATTGTAAGAACTCCAGTGCCTTTTGAAAGAAGTTCCCCACGCATTTCTACTTTACCGTTTGGCCCGATCTCGAGCTTACTCTTGATAAGCTTTGATGGAGTAGGTGTAGTACCAGCTCCATTAACTGTAACTGTTACACTTGCGGTTCCGCTTAATGCTGGAGTGCTATTGTTTGTTGCAGTTAAAGTAAACACGTATGCTCCTGCTGTTGTAAGACCAGTAACACTAGTACTTGCAGCTGCTGGTGTAGCAATAACTGATGCTACTGGGCCAGAAGTTTGTACCCAAGCGTATGTAGCGATAGATCCTACTGTTGTAGTTGCACTACCAGTTAGAGTCACAGAGCTTGTAGGCAATGTAATTGTCTGGTTTATGCCTGCTGAAACTGTAAGAGCGTTTACTGTGATAGTTACAGTGGATGTACCAGTAAGTGCTGGAGACCCATTGTTAGTAGCTGTCAAAGTAAAGACGTATGTTCCCGCAGTTGTAAGACCAGTAACACTAGTGCTTGCAGTTGCTGGGGTAGCAATAACCGATGCTACAGGCCCAGAAGTCTGAGTCCATGCATATGTTGCAATTGTATTACCAGGTGAAGTTGTAGCAGTACCAGTCAAAGTCACAGAGCTTGTAGGCAATGTAATTGTTTGATTTGCACCTGCTGAAACTGTAATCCCTGGGTTGACTACCACACTTACTGTGTCGGTAGCTGATACTGCAGGGGCACTGTTATCTGTTGCTGTAAAGGTGTATACGTATGTCCCTGCGGTCGTTAGTCCAGTCACACTTGTACTTGCAGAGGTGGGGCTAACAACAGTGGAAGCCACAGGGCCTGAGGTTTGTACCCAGCCATAGGAAGCAATGGTCTTTCCATCACCTGCTGTGGCAGAACCTGTCAAAGTTACTGAGCTTGTAGGCCAAGTTATACTTTGGTCAGCACCCGCAGAAATGGCGCTCACGGATGCGTTAGCAACCATCACCATCCCTAGTACTGAAAATATTAAAACTGACGCTAATAATGCTATTTTTTTCATAGTTTTTTCTAATTAATAATTAATAATAATTTGACCTTCATAGGCTATGTCGATATAGGAATATTAATCTTACAAGGGTTAAATATTCGCACATATATTTACTTACATGGCAAGCTGTGTTACTCTAAGACACTATGGAACAAACTTATAATAAAATAAAAATTGTAATTCTTGCAGCAGGTAAAGGAAAAAGAATGCAAAATGATTTACCAAAAGTACTGGAACAACTGAAAGGCAAAAGCATGATCGAGCACGTGCTTGACTCATCAAAAAATATTACAAGTAGCAAGCCTATACTCGTGGTAGGACACAAGGCTGAAATGGTGAAGGACAAGCTTGGTGACCTTTGCTTTTATGTAGATCAAAGTGAGCAACTAGGCACTGGGCACGCAGTATCATGCGCTAAAGGCCAGTGTGCCGATGCGGAGCATGTGGTAGTCCTCTCTGGTGACCAGCCATACATATCTTCCACAACAATAAAAAAACTTGTAGCAAGACACGTAGAAACAAATGCAAAAATTACTTTTACTACTGTTGATGTGCCTGATTTTGAAAACTGGAGGAAGGGGTTTTATGCTCTAGGTAGAGTTCTGCGAGAAGATGGTGAAATATCAGGAATACGTGAGTTCAGAGACGCTAGTGAGGAGGAAAGGAATATCAAGGAAATAAATGCAGGAGGTTGTTATATCTTTGAATCAAAATGGCTCTGGGAAAATTTATCAAAAATCCAAAACAACAATGCGCAAAATGAGTATTACCTTACTGAGTTATTCAAAATGGCAAAAGAGCAAGGAGAAAAAATTGAAACTATAAAAATTGACCCAAGAGAGGGTTATGGTGTTAACACTAAAGAAGAGCTTAATGTGCTTGAAAGCATCTAAGCCTTTTTAATTATTCAACGTACTCTTTAGCATATATAGACATCCAGTCTAAAAGTCCTCGCATTACTGATGAGGCACCTACGCTGTTTGTGGATGGACCAGCCTCCATCATTATAGTAAATGCATATTTTGGGTGGTCATAAGGAAAAAATCCTACGACCCAAGAATTTGTTTTATCTTTTTTTATACCCACTTGAGCAGTACCAGTTTTGGCTGCCACGTCGACATACGGCACATTTAAGGATACACCGGTACCGTACGTGACCACCTGCCTCATACCCTCGGGCACCACGTCAAAAGATCTGCGAGGCAAGTCAATTGTCCTCACCTGCTGGTCTAGAG
>CAYZOL010000024.1:0-10799 GCA_964480325.1 uncultured Candidatus Saccharibacteria bacterium
ATCCATATAGACCATCTTTTATATCTTCATTTTTAAACTTCGCAATGATTGCTGTCAAAGTTCCTACGAGTACTCCTAAAACTGCACCTACGCCCATAACCCAAGAATTGTAAAAAATACCAAGCAAAAACAATGCCCCTGTCCAAGGACTGTTTTGTAACATTATCTGCCCCACCCCTCGCAAATTTGTTTCGATAAATTTATTTAGTTTTGCCATTTTAAAATATTAGCCTAGATTGTTAAACAACCTTAGCCTTTTCTCAACTATTACTTGCATTGCCTCAACTGCGGGTTGTAAAATTTTTGATGGATTTATTTCATCTTTTTTCTCAATAACTGATTTTTCTACTGCTTCTTTAAAGGCTAGACGGATTTCACTATTGATGTGCACCATGGCTATACCTGCCTCAATAGCATCCTTAAAGTCCTCGTCTTTTAACCCCGAACCTCCATGAAGAACCAACGGCACTCCGCATGTTTTTCTAATTTCAGCTACCAAGTGTGAGTCAATGTGTGGCTTACCTGACTTTATCAAACCATGAACACTCCCTACTGAGGGAGCCAAAAAATCTATACCAGTCATGGTTACGTATTTTTTGGCATCTTCTGGTTTGGTTAAAATCCCTGCTCCTTCTGGAATCTTTTCTTTTATATCTGAACCTGAGCCAATGTATCCTAGCTCACCCTCCACTATCACATCACGTCCGGTTTCCTTGGAATATGCACGTGCATACTCAACGCATTGCTTTGTGACATTCACATTTTGCTCAAATGGTAATTTTGCGGCATCTATTATTACAGAATCAAAACCCGCATCAATACATTTTTTTACCGACTCAAAAGTAGAGTGATGATCCGCATTTAAAAATATCGGATAATTGTCTCGTTCACGTATTGCCTTTACTAGCGCTACTGCCTCCTCTGTCCCGACGAAAGCCTCCTCGCCTTGTGAAAGGCCGATAACTACAGGTACGTTTAATTTTTTGGCCGCATTATAGATTGCATGCAAGGCCTCCAAATTTGAAATATTAAAATGTCCTATCGCCACCCTCTTCTCCTCCGCTTCTTTTATGTGTTCTCTTAATGTTTTCATAAATATTTATTCAGTTATTAATTCTTTTAATAATTTTATCACAACCTGCGGATTCGCGGAGCCGTTGGTTTCTTTTATCACTTTACCCACTAAGGACATAAGGGCGTTTTCTTTGCCTCCTTTGTACGTTTCTACTACTTGCGGATTATCTGCAAGGACTTTTTTAACAATTATTTTTAGCTCGCCTTCATCATTCTTCTGAAGCATGTTTTTTTCCGTAGCGATTTTTAGTGGAGAATTATCCAGTATAACAATCATGGCCAGTATATCCTTAGCTCCACGGGAAGAAATTTTATTTTCTGTTACAAGGTCGATAAGCTCCGCAAAGTTTGTGGAGGATGGGAGTTTTGTCCCTTCTAGGGTATTGGTTAGTCCAACAAAATCAGAAGTAGTGTAGTTTGATGCCACTTTTATTTTGTCTTTATTTTTTAATATTTTTGCTACATTTTCAAACCAGTCTCCTAACATTGGATCATTTATATAACTCTCAATGTCTTCGTCTTTTATACCAAAATCATTTTTATATCTGAGACGCTTCTCGGTTGGTAGCTCTGGGAGCTCGCTTTTCATCTTTTCTAAATCAAAAGCTTCATGAAGTTTCATTTTTGCAAGATCTGGATCAGGGAAATATCTGTAATCCCCACTGGACTCTTTTTTCCTCTGCGACATTGTTTTTTGTTTTGCTTCATCCCAGCCACGAGTTTCCTTTATTATTTCATCTTGACGGCCAGCATCCCAGAGCTCAATCATACGCTTCACTTCATACTTGATTGCCTTCTCCACACTTTTGAAAGAGTTAAGGTTTTTTACTTCGACATAATTTTTTGAAAGTTTGTCCCTCTCTGGCGACACAGACACATTGGCCTCTACACGCATTTCACCTTTTTCCATGTTTGCCCTTGATGCGCTCAAGTACCAAAGTAAAAGCTGATATTCTTTAGCAAAAACACTTGCAACGTGTGCAGCCTCCTCGGGAGTATCAAAGGTATGTGGCTCTGTCACAAGCTCCATGAGTGGCACACCTGCACGGTTAAAATCGATAAGAGAATATCCATCATCGTTGGTGTTGGACACCTGAATCTCCGGGTGTCCAACACCCGAAAAGTGTTTATTATTGGCAGTATCCTCCTCCAAGTGGATACGGGTAATACCCATATCGGCTAGGCGCCCACCAGAGACTATTGGGTATTTGAGCTGAGATATCTGGTACCCTTTTGGAATATCTGGATAAAAATAATTTTTCCTGTCAAATTCAGAAAAGTTAGCAATATCTGACCCTAAGGCAAGGCCTACTTTTATTACAAGCTCAATTGCTTTTTTGTTGGGTACAGGTAGTGCGCCTGGATGCGCCATGCATACAGGGCAAATATTAGTATTTGGTCTTGTTTCATAAGGGTCGTTTTTACACGAACAAAACATCTTTGTCTTCGTAAAAAGTTCCGCGTGAATTTCAAGACCAATTGTTACGTAATACTTTTTGTCCATAGCGCTAATAATAACATATTTAGAACTTTTTTCGAGAGGCCCAGTTTTTTAAATATTTACCAAATCTTTGCATGCCATCCTTGATATCTTCTTCACTCCTTCCAAAGCACAGACGTACATGCCCCTCACCACCTGATCCAAAGGCACTACCTGGCACCGTAGCAACTTTTGCTTCTCTTACCATATCAAAACAAAAATCCTCGCTATTCTCCAGTCCCTTTATTTTTGGAAAGACATAATAACTGCCTTCTGGTTTAACAAAGTCCAAATAATCTTGAAGCTTCTCGAGTTCTTGGTTCATTAACTCGCGACGTTTGGCATATTCAGGTAAAACTTTTTGTAGTATTTCCTCATCATGGGCCAGAGCTGCGAGTGCCGCGTACTGTGATACAACTGGAGCGCAATTTATTAAATTGTCATGCACTCCGTATATCTTCTCTAGCAAGTTCACTGGTCCAAGTAAAAAGCCCACTCGCCATCCAGAAAGGGAGAAATCTTTCGAAAAACTTTCAATAGTAATTAACCGACTTGAATAAGCGGGATTGTCCAAAAGAGAATACTTATCATGATTGTCATAGAGAAAATTTTTATAAACATCGTCAGAAACGATAATTAGATTATGTTTAACTGCTAGCTCACCGATATGATCAAGCTCGGAGCGAGAAAACACCACACTGGTAGGGTTATGCGGAGTGCAAATGAAAATTATTTTGGTCTTTGATGTAATCTTCTTTTCGAAGGAATCTAAATTTGGATGCCAATTGTTTTCTTCTTCTAAAGTATCTGCGATATATTTAGCGCCAGTAATTTCTATAATAGATTTATAGGGTGCGTAATACGGACTAAAACCTATAACCTCATCGCCAGGTTGACACAACGATAAAAAAACTGCAGATAGAGCCTCGATAGCTCCGGCAGTAACTATTATCTCATGACCTTTTGGCGCATTAAATTTTTTTAGTGCCAACTCTCGGAGCTCTGGTAGGCCTGCCGATAATGAATAATGATCAACTTTGCCATCCCTGATAGCCTTGATTACAAAGTTTCTAATAAGGTCATCTGAAGGGATAGATGGTATTCCTTGAGCCAAAGTTATGACTCCGCCCACCTTGTGAGCCTCGTTTTCAATTCTTTTTATTGCTGAAAGTTTCATTGTAAAAAAAAAAAATAAAATAGATAAAATAAGCTAGTAATCGTATGAATATAAAAATGTAGAGATAGTGCAGCCTAGACGGCCGCTTGAGATGCAAATACTGACGCGTTGGCAGAAACAAAATTAGCTATTTGAGAATAGTAGCTGAAACTTTTTATGTAATTACTGAAATTATGGACAAACATGAAATTTGTCTTTCTATAATATCATACTTTTAAAGATTTCAATAAAAATACTTTTCTCTTTGGAAATTTAAGGGTTTTAATTTTTTCATAACCATTGTATTTAATTTCTTGTTTCTTATTTAAAACAACAGCAACTATTGAAACTTCATTGAGTCTATTCTTTATTTTATCAAGCGTTATTTGAATTGGATTTTTCCCTTCCTCCACACCCTCCCAATTGGCCAACTTGCCGTATGGCACATCGGTAATAACTAAATCAATTTTATTAATTTGTTTTGGCAACTCCTCGCCTTTTAACATGTCGAACTGAAATTCGCTTGTTTTAGTCTGTAAAGAATTTACGTTTTCTTTAATAACTAATGCACTTTTTAATGCCTCTTTGTGTGAGTCTTTTTTATATTCCTTAATAAACTTTTCAAGTTCTGAGATCCGATTATCTATTCCTCTTGTGCTTAATAAAGACAAATTTTTATGAGCAAATTCTAAAATAGTTTTATCAACATCAGAGGCAAAAATGTTTTTTATACTTTGTCCATGTAGTAAACCCAACACTGTTAAAGAATACCCAGCCCCACAAAATGGATCATACAAGGAATAAGGACCAAAACTTCCTTGTTCATTTAAATATTGTTTACATTTTTCAAATATGTCACTTGCAAGTCCCACCGGAAAATTTGTAGCACCCGGTGCCCCGTATATAACGCGACCACTTGAATAGTCTTCAAAATTAATTTTCTTTTTCATTTAAAACACTTAAAAGCATTTCTTTGCTTTGTTCTTTCGTTAAATTAGTATTATCAATAATACGACAATTTTCTTTCTTGCAAGCCTCTCGAAGAAACTTTGCCCAGTTCATCATTTGTTCATTTGCTAATTCAAGATGACCCCTTTGCATCAATCTTTCTTTTCTTACTTCATCTGTGCAATCAAAAAGAATTATTTCACATAAATCTTCACCGAGTTGCTGGCACCCTTCCTTTATAAAACTTGGACGTGACTGTGTATCAATAACAACATTGCCATGTTCCAAATGTTCCTTAATTTTCTCTATTGATTTAAGGGTGTGCCTTTTTTGCCATTCATCTGTACTGCCATATTCCTTGACCATTTCTTCAAGAGAGGGAATTTTTTCCCTATCAGGGAAATAGAAAGAGAAATTTGGCAAATTCATTGTCTCGATTGATTCAAGAGCAGTAGTTTTACCAGAACCTGATGAACCAATAAGAAAGTATGCTTTGTATTTATTCATAAGCATTTACACTTTTTTTAAAATCTTTGCTAGCTCGTCTCCTAGATTTTTTATTGATTCATCATCATACAATGACAAAACAAATACTGGCTTTTTTAGCTTTTGAAATTCTTTTACCTTTTTTGTTATAAATTTTTTATCTTCAATCACATCTGTCTTTGTAAGAATTATTATTTCGTCTTTATTAGCAAGGCCTTCAGTGCCAAGTTTGTTTTCTTTATCATATTTTTCCAATTCTTTTCGAACTTCTTTATAGCGTTTCATCATATAATCCTCATTTCTTGCCCCGTCGGAAGCTTGCTTTCCTTCGGGGTCAAAAGACACGAGATGAGCAAGCATCTTAGTGCGCTTGATGTGGCGTAGAAATTTTACTCCTAAGCCTTTGCCGGAAGATGCGCCTTCAATAATTCCTGGAATATCAGCAATAATATACCCATAAAACTCCCCAAGATTTGGATCCAAAGTGGTAAACGCATAGTCCCCGACTTTTGCTTTGGAATTAGTTATTACATTAAGCAACGAGGATTTACCAGCATTAGGGAGACCTACAAGCCCCATATCTGCAAAAAGCTCAAGCTCTATATGAAAATCACCTACCTCACCCTCACCGCCGACATTAAACTCCTGAGGTGACACATTTGTAGAACTTTTAAAATGCTCATTGCCATAGCCACCATAGCCACCCTTGAGCAAAAGTATTTTCTGACCCTCTTCTTCTAGCTGCCATTTTTCATCAGTTCCAATATTTGTAATGATTGTTCCTACTGGAAGCTCTAGCAACATATCCTCACCGTTTTTACCGTGTAAGCTTTTGTTGCCACCGTCCTCCCCCACCCCTGCCTCAAATTTTTTCTTTGTTTTATATTTTGAAAGTATGTGAACATCTCGTACAGCTACAACATAAAAATTGCCCCCTCGGCCACCGTCTCCGCCTGCAGGACCACCTCTAGATATGAATTTTTCCTGGCGCCAGCGTACTACACCGCTCCCACCTCGGCCTGCCTCTGCATGAATTGTCATTTCGTCGATGAATGCCATTTGTGTACTTTAACTCTTTAAAGCTAATTCTGCTAATTTTAGGATTCCCTCCTTTGATTCCGCAACAGCAAGGAAAAGTGCTCGGTGGCAAAAAACAGCATCATCCACACCTGTAACTTTTTGCAAATCTTCATTTTTAAGACCTGCCCAGCTTTTTGGCAAGTCTTTCCTTGCTTTGAATGAGTTCTTCTCTACGCCTATTGTGGACAAATCCCATTTACCACCTTGCCTTGGAGTAACCACAAAAAGTGGCTCAGGGTAAACAATAAGAGCATCTCGCCATGGATAATAAATATCTAAAACTATAAGCCTTTTGTCTTTAGCCTCGTTGTATGCCTTATCTACTAAAATTTTTGCTTCATATTTATCCTGTGCTCTTTTTATTTCACGTTTTAGAATTTTTTTTGCAAGGTCAACCATATCAAGAAAAATCGTATCAACCATATTTTCATCCTCTTTCCAAGTAGGCAAAAATGACCTAAAGATACTCCATACAGCATATGGCACAACATCTCCGTAGTTAGGTGAGCAAAGATCCAATCCATTGTCTTGACCATCTACGCTACTTACTATTTTTTGATCAATTTCCTCTACTATTTCTTGATTACCACACAACTCAATACCAAACTTTTTCCAAACTAAACCAAAGGAAGCAAACTCGATGCCACTTTCTCTTTTTCCTGCACCACCTATCTGATGATGGTCAAAGCGGTTAGCCTCCGGATCATAAACTCCACCAATATCAAAAACATAGTCGCCATTTTTGACTATATCCTCGTCCCTTGTACGTATTATCTGAAAAGATTTTTTGCTTTGCTCTAAAAAGAGTGCCAAGGTAGCGCACGCAAATATATCGTCACTATGGAATTTTCCATTATGGGTTACTAATTTTATTTTACTCATGTTAGTCAAAAAGTGAATCCACTACTTCCTTTACGACCGTACCATCTGCCTTACCCTTCAGGTCCTTCATTAGTCCTGCCATGAGCATGCCCTTTTTTGTTGCATCTGTTATACCAAGCTCCTCCTTTTTGGCTTTTGCCAATTTTTCTACCTCAGATTTATCCATAAGTTTTGGCAAATACTTTTCTAGTACGAAAAGCTCTGCTTCTTCTTCTTTTACTAGGTCTTCCCTATTACCTTTTTTAAATTGCTCAATTGCGTCCTTTCTTTGCTTTGCAAGGCGAGTTATTACTGCAATGGTTTCATCATCTGTTAAAAACTCATCTGGCTTACGGCCCTTTGCCATTGCCTCGCTCATAAATGCTGCGGTCATATTACGAAGCGCTTTTAGTAAAACTGCGTCTTTGGCAATCATTGCATCCTTTATTCCTTTTTTGATTTGTTCGTGAAGCATGGATACATTATAGCCTAAAATAGAGCAAAGAGAAATATTGCTGTTTTAAAGACTTGCGAGCGTGTCGACGCGAGCACGAGGAATTTTAAAGCATTAAAATATCCGTGCTCTAAAATAGCAATATTTCTTGAGCCATGTGTTAAAATACTGATATGAGTCCAGTAGTAGAAAATGGCATTAAATAAATTTAGTAAGTAACTTTTATGAATAAGTCGAGATTATTAAATAATAATATAAGAATGACAAATGCTTTGCAAAAGCAATGCCATTTTTCACTAACTGGATGAGCAAAATCGTATTTTTTGACACAGAGACAACAGGTAATACTGAAAAGGATTTCATGTGCCAGCTGGCATACAAAAATGGGGATGAAGAGTTCACTGCCCTATACAAACCACCAATGCGTATCCCGCCTGAGGCTTCAGCCGTACACCATATATCAAACAAGATGGTAGAAGGCCGGCCTTCATTTGCAGAAAGTGGCGACAAGGAAAAAATAAAAAAATTGTTTGAAGACCCGGAGACTATAGTGGTCGCACACAATGTGATGTTTGACCTAGGTATTATAAAAAAAGAAGGTATAGAGCCAAAGAGATATATTTGCACGCTACGTGTAGCTAGGGAGCTTGACCGTGAAGAAAAAATAGATAAATACAATTTGCAATACTTGCGATACTTGTTAGACATTGAGGTAGAGGCTACTGCACATGATGCGCTTGGTGATGTGCTTGTATTGGAAAAGCTATTTGAAAGACTCCTAAAAAAACTCATGACTACAGAGGGCCTAGAAGAGTCGCAAGCTTTGGAGAAAATGATCTCAATATCGTCACACCCGTCACTCCTTCGAGTATTCCCTTTTGGCAAATACAATGGCAAGAGGATTGAAGAAGTAGCAAAGACAGACCCTGGATACATGCAGTGGCTATTAGATCAAAAGCTCAATGGTGA
Organism: uncultured Candidatus Saccharibacteria bacterium; assembly: GCA_964480325.1. Classification (GTDB taxonomy): domain Bacteria; phylum Patescibacteriota; class Minisyncoccia; order Phycocordibacterales; family UBA9973; genus UBA9973. The sequence goes on from CAYZOL010000024.1 coordinate 8,509, forward strand.
CACCATGGACGAAGATTGGATTTATACACTAAAACACTTTTTGGGTAAATAGAAAAACGGTCAGGAATCATCCTGACCGTTGGGCCACCCTGACCACAGGGTGGAAATAGCATGCCTAGCAATTAAGCCAAGCGCTGCTAATGCCAATATTCCGAGAACTAACATTTGATTTCAAGTCTAGCATAAGACCTAGTGTAAGGGAAACAAATTTTTTATGATAAAATACATTAATGGAAAACATATTAATTATAATTGTTGCAGTTGTAGCAGGAGCAGTGCTTGCCTATCTCTTTTTTAATAGAGGTAGAGATGAGAAGCCAAAGGATGACACCGGTTTGCAATTAATTTTGCAACAACTCAATGAACTATCTCGGACAGTAGACAACAAAATCGGTGAATCGCACAAACAAGTCAACGATACTCTCCGCTTTCACTCCACCGAGTCCAACAGAATAATTCAAGACGTGACGGAGAAGCTCACAAGACTCGACGAAACAAACAAACAAGTTATAGGCTTTGCTGATCAGCTCCAAAGCTTGGAAAATATTTTAAAAAATCCAAAACAGCGTGGAATTCTGGGTGAGTATTATTTGGAAACAGTGCTAAAAAATGTCCTACCCCCTGGGAGCTACCAAATGCAGTATACCTTTCCCAACGGCACCATAGTAGACGCTGTTGTATTTGTGAAAGATAAAATAATACCAATTGATTCAAAGTTCTCCCTAGAGAATTACAACAAAATGATCGAGGCCTCAAGCGACGATGAAAAGAAAAAGCTCGAAACTATTTTCCTTAATGATCTTAAAAACAGAATCGTAGAAACCTCAAAATATGTAATGCCGTCTGAGGGCACTACTGACTTTGCCTTTATGTTTATTCCGCATGAGGCCATATACTACGACCTGCTAATTAGTAAGGTAGGCATACTCGAAGAAGGTGAGAATTTGATTCAAAGAGCAGCTGGTAAATATAAAGTCATCATTACCTCCCCTACTTCGTTCCTAGCGTATCTACAGACAGTACTTCAAGGCCTCAAGGCAATGCAGATTGAAGAGTCCGCAAAAGACATAATCAAAAGAGTTGGCGAGCTGGGCAAACACCTCAAGGCATACGAGGAGTATCATGGCAAGTTAGGCAATGCCATCTCTACAGTGGTGAACCACTACAATACCTCCAACAAGGAGCTAAGGAAAATAGACAAAGACGTAATGCGAATATCCGGAAGCTCCCCAGAGCTCGAAACGCTTGAGATAGATAAACCAAGAAGTGAGTAGTATACTAAATCTATGCCAGAAGGAAGCCAATTAAGTGGAATAGATTTTGAGTCTCTTGAGCAAAAAAAAGCTCAGATGAATAGGAATTGGCGAGATGAGAGCAGGGTTTTTGGTATAAATGGAGAGCAATTAAACCTTAAACAGCTTTATGAAAAGGAAGTCGAGCGTAGTGAAAAAGCTTTCAAAGAGGCACACAATATTGCGGAACAAATACCCGAAGGTAAGTTCATATTATTTGTTGACAACGTCGGAGAAGGTGAAGGGCCAGTGTATAAGCCTGAGTTTAAACTATTGGATGAAGATAGGCGCAAGATGGTCTACAAGGCTGAAACAGGAAGTGACGACTTAGATCAAGACTTTCAGCCTGAAAACATGCGTTATAGGCTAGGTATTGATAAGGACAACAACGAAAAATTCAGAGTCTTTAAATCATTTAAGGATATTGTACCCACTGACCTAACAAACTGTGTAGGTGTAGTATACAGTGGCTCCACAATAAATATAAAAAACGAGGAAAATCCCACAAATATAGAAGCAACAAATAAAGTACTGGAAATAATTAAAATGGCAACAAGTAAAGGCATACCTCAACTAGGCGTGTGCTTTGGCTCGCAAGTATTAGCGCATTCACAAGGCGTAGAAATAGAGTATGTAAATGAGGAAAATCCATTAGAAAGAATTTCGGGCATCACCCAAGTTATAAAAACTGAGTTTAACCAAGATAAACCTGACACGGATTTTACTGATAAGTTGTCAAACAATGTTTATGTTGCTCAGAACCATGGCCAGCAAGCAAAGGCGGAAAGTGTAAAAGAACATGGTGGAATTATTTTAGCAACAAGCTCTAGTGGTGCAACTGAGGTAACATTTTTTCATCCAAATATATACGGATGCCAGTCACATATTGAGGTAGGACCAACAAGGGTAAACGCGGCTCAAAGTTTTGGAGGTGAAGACACTAACCCAACTGAAACTTTTTCAAAAAATTGTGCAAGCGCCGGAGAGATACTATTTCCT
>CAYZOL010000025.1:0-10688 GCA_964480325.1 uncultured Candidatus Saccharibacteria bacterium
GTGAAACTGATTCAGGAAGAGTACCTCGAGGTACTGAAATTGTTGAAGAAATTTTTGTACCAAAAGTATCCTCACAAGTTAGTTTGTAATTTGTTGGGTTGTATGGAACGTTCACTGATGCAGAAGAGGGTGGATTACTTATTGGTGTCAAAGGGTTCCAAGTAGGAACCTCTGATATATTTAATTGTTCGCCACTTGCTGCCTTACCACTCTCAGCTTTACAGTTCGTAAGAATAGCCGGCCCTGGTATTGAAGAAACTGCCTGCCAATTAAGAGTAGTCAAATACGGTGGATATGCAGTTGAGGGTTCAGCATAGAAATTCAAAATAGTTGTACCTCCTACGTTTATTGCCACGGTACTTCTATTTGACATTGTGACTCCATCTGCGCCAAGACATTCAATAGAATATAAGTATGAGCCCGTTGAAAGTGGGCCGACTTTTATGCCGCCTGCTGGAGCAGGGTATGACTTAGCACCACTGCCTGCCCAGTTTCCGTATGGAGTACATGTCGCCGCTCCTTGTTTTAAACCTATACCAGTCCAAGTCAAAGTAGTTGAGCCACCATTGGGTATATTTGTAACACTTGCTGACATTGTAACTGTAGGTTGAGTTACTTCGGCATAAACTCCGTTTGAAAAGTCTACCCATCCGGCACCTACGTTGTTATTACCCAAAGTATCAACATTCCCTCCCCAAGCAAAGCCAGACAACAAGCCCGTTGTTGTGTCTAAGTGCACTCCATAGCTTGGTGAAGTTCCATAAAGACTAAGGAAACCATCCCATGCGCCATTTTTTACATTTATGGGGGCTTTACCAGTACAGGTTTTTGGATTAGCTGCGACTACACAAAACCTTGCCCAACCTTTTACTGTGGTGCCTGTTAGTTTTGCATTTGTGGCTGTATTTCCCCCCAGTGGGCCTGAAGGAAACTCACTTAAACCACCAAACTTTATCCAGCCATATTTTGACCAAGCATAGCCAGTAATATCTCCAGTAGATTTATTTAAATTCAAGCCATAATCAATGTTTCCACAATTTCCTCCAGAAATACAGTTCAGTGAAATCCAACCAGGACCACCGCTTTCTTCGTACGGTAAATTTTGTATACCATCTGGACTACCAATGACATAATTACCGCCTACCATGCGTCCATTGTCTAGCCAGTCGGCTCCCCAACTGAAGCCAGAAATGTTGTCCAGTTCACTTGAACGTGCTGGCGTAGAAAAAACTACACTCAAAATAATGACAAAAACAGCAAAAATCACACTCAAAATGTTTTTTGACTTAATCGTATTTTTCAATTTGTTTAATAAAAATTTAATCATTTTATTATAACTCATCTGGAATGATCTTGATACTTGGATCATTGAGCGACTTTACAATTTCCTCTCTGGAGGGTGTTTTACTTTGCTCGTCTACTGGGAAAGATTCAAGATCTTTTTTTATTTTTCGTGGATCTACAATATTATTCTGATCAATTTTATATTCTAAAAGTTCTTTCTTAATCTCTTCTTTGCGAAGATTTTCTGCTACTGTACTGTCCTTCGGCAACTGAGTGTTTATGTTTTTGTAATATAAATATACGACAACAAACAACACAACTATTAAAAGTATAAAGAAAATTGTTACAATTTTCCGTTTGAACATACTAATATAATACATTAAATGGTTTTACATTGAAAGGAAAATGTGTCTGTGGATAAAATATATTAAAGCAGCGCCCTAAACGTACACAGAGGACATTGCCACAAGTTTTACGAATTCTTGCACTATACTTTTTTGCTAATTTTAAAAGTATTGCGTCAATAAAAAAATATGGTATACTTGTCTAAGTAAAGTCCTGTCAAAAAGGGGCTTTTTTTTATCAAAATTTAATAGAATAAAAGAGAATTATACATATGTTAGATATAAAAACATTCAAATCAGCACTAGAACAGCTTGAGGAAGAAAGGAAAATACCAAAAGAAAAAATACTTGAGGCTATCGAGCAGGCTATGGCAGCTGCCTATAAAAAGGATTACGGCAAAAAAGGGCAGATTATACGTTCAAAATTTGATCTTGAAACAGGCAAAACTGATTTCTTCCAAGTAAAAATCGTAGTTGATGAAACTATAGCTAGAATGGATGACGAAGAAGAAGTTGACGAAAATGACGAAAGAGTAAAATTTAATTCAGAGCACCACATAATGCTCGAGGATGCCAGAAAAATTAAAAAGGGCGCAGAGTTAAATGATGAGATTGTTTTTCCTCTTGATTCAAAAGATGATTATGGACGTATTGCTGCTCAAACTGCCAAGCAAGTAATTATTCAAAGGATTCGTGAGGCAGAGCGCACCTCTATTATGGACGAGTATGGAACAAAATCTGGGGAAATTGTCTCAGGTATTGTACAAAAAATAGAGAGAGGAAACGTATATGTAGATTTCAACCGAGCAACAGGAATATTGCCAGCTGAAGAACAAATTCCTGGAGAGTATTTTACAAGGGGTCAGAGAGTGAGGGCATATCTATATTCTGTTGAAGAATCTCCAAGAGGAATAAATTTGCGCTTATCTAGAACTCATCCAAAATTTATCGAAAAACTATTTTCTGTTGAGGCTCCTGAAATTGAAAGTGGCGTAGTAGAAATAAAATCCATTGCAAGAGAAGCTGGGGCACGCTCAAAGATAGCTGTATTTTCAAACGATGAACACATCGATCCAGTTGGATCTTGTGTAGGCCAAAAAGGGACAAGAGTGAATACTATTACAGGAGAACTCAATGGTGAAAAAATTGATATTATTCCATGGTCAAAAGATGGAAAAGAGTTTGTAACCAATGCACTTTCTCCTGCAAAGGTTTTGTCTATCGTAACAAATGAAGCAGAGCACAAGGCTACTGTTGAAGTAGCAGATGATCAGCTATCCTTAGCGATAGGTAAAGGTGGACAAAACGTACGCCTTGCTGCAAAACTCACTGGCTGGAAAATAGACATAAAAGGAAACGGCAAAGAGGTAGCATCTGCTGATGGTGAAGAAGTAGAAATTGCCGAAGATGACATACAAGTCTAAGCAAAAGTTGAAGTTAAAAAATAATAAGAATATAATCTACTCATCATGGCAAATATAAATCACAAACCTTCAAAATACATGTTGAACCTGCAACATGTATTGGATCCTTATGCAAATAAGGAAAAAAATATTATCAATGGACTTGTAGAAATAAATTCAAGTTCAATAAATAAGTATGAATTTATTACTGAATCAGGCCAACTCAAGCTTGACCGTGTTGGATACTCATCTTTAGCTTACCCTGTAGCCTATGGATTAATACCAAAAACCTGGGACCAAGACGGAGACCTGCTTGATTTTATAATTGCAAATGTAACTGAGGAACTAGTGCCGGGTTCTCTTGTGGAAGCTAGAATTATCGGTGTCATGAAATTCGAAGATGGTGGTGAAAGAGATGATAAAATCATTACAGTACTTGCTGACGACAAAAGAATGGATCACATAAACTCATATGAAGAACTTGGGGGTCATTGGCAAAAAGAAACTGAACATTATTTTGAACACTATAAGGATCTTAAAAAGCCAGGTACTTGCAAAGTGCTAGGTTTTTACGATGTTAAAGAGGCTAATGAAATAATTAGTGAGTGTATTCTGCGATATAATAAAGACTACGCGCCGAAGCTAGAAGAGTAAAACTTTTAATAAAAAAGATACAGTGTATAATGATAATGTTCAACATTATTATTTTTTACTTTAAAATATATGAAAAAAAATTTGTTTATTTTAGTTTCTCTGCTTGTGGCATTTGTAATAAATTTTAACGTTGCTACTGCAATAGAGACAAGAACAGAGAGAACTAAAAGCAACACAAATTACTCAATTGGCGGAGGCTTTGCTAGCGAGGCAGGGAGCTCTGACACAAAGGCAGGAAGTGTCCGACAAAAAAGTATTTCAATCGAAATGACTTTCTCGGAGAAAACGAGAGAGATTCGTGAAAAAGCAAAAAGTGAAATGGAAAAACTCCGAGATTCTCTTTCTGCTGAAAAAAATAAATCAAAAGCACAAGTCATTACTTCTAGGCTTAATAACAGAGAAAAAATATTAAACCAATTTGATAATATAATTAATACTGTCAGTAATTCAAAGGATAGAATTAGTGCTCTTCTTCCAAGAGTAAAGGACCTAGGTGTGGACGTATCAACTTCTGAAAATAATTTGAGTGTTATAACAGTCAAGCTGGATGAGGCCAGAGCAAAAGTGGCTGAAATCTCTACATTGCTTTCAGGTTCTTCAAATGAATTAACAAAAGACAATAAAGAGAAAATTAAAGCTTTAACAAAGGAAGTTCAAAATCTTACAAAAGAAGCGCACTTGATTTTGGTAAACACCATAAACTTACTTAAGGATTTGATAAAAAATCGCAATAATCCTACCATGCAACCTCCAACAATTAATTTTAGTGCTAACCCGGCATTTATTAATACTCTTGGAGCTAGCTCAGTCCTAAGTTGGTCCTCTACTGACGCTGTAACATGTATGGGTACAAAAGGACAAAATGGCTGGGAGGGACAAAAGCCTGCTGCAGGAAGTTTTAGTTCTGGGCCAATAAACGGTGAAAATGAATTTACTCTCACTTGTCAAAACAATAATGGTAGCGTGACAAAATCTGTATCAATTTTGGCGACTGCGATATCTTATCAACTTGAAGACCCTACCCCTACTGCAATGTGTTCATATGCACCACTGCCTCCGGGTTGTACCTATGTGCAGGGTCCAGAATACAATAATATTTCTGGTTGTGGGTTAGTGTTAAGTTGTCTAGATTCTGGATCAGGAAGTGGAGGCACCAACGGACCAACTGACGGACGATCACAGCCTACTCAAGGTCAATTTAACCCTCAAACAACAAGTGCTGATGCCTGCCCTTCACTATCCCCGGCCCCAACTGGCTGTAAATATGTAAATTCTGGTGAAGTAAATTCATGTGGCCCAGTCTTAACACTAAGTTGTGCTAATTCTCAATAATTTGTAATTAATTATTAACTTTAAATATATAAAATTATGGAAACTGAAAAAAAATCAAATGGGGCCTTAATTGGATCACTAATAATCATAATTATTCTGATAATTGGAGGCATCTACTTTTGGGTTTCAAAAATAAAACCAGTTGTAGTTGAGCCAAACACTGCTGACGAAAAAAGCGCTGCTGCAAAGAAAGCATACAATGATTTAGGTACTATTGAAAAGGATGTAATTTCTTCCGATCCAGTGGTAAATACTGAAATTAGCGTTGATACTTTGGAATAAAACTTAAAAAAGTTTCCTAAAAAACATTCATAATTATTTATGAATGTTTTTTTGACAAAAGACACCAATAAATATAGAATCGAGCTATGCAAATTAAAATAACAAAACTACCAAATAGTATTGTAGAAATTGAGGGAGAGTTAGACGAAAATGCATTCGAGGGCTTTTGGAATAGTGCATTAAAAAAAGTTGGCAAAGGAGTAAAAATTGACGGTTTCCGTGAAGGCAAAATACCTGAAAATATTTTGTTAGCAAATGTGCCAGAAATAAAGATTCTTGAAGAAATGGCAGAACTCGCACTTAGTGAACATTATCCAAAAATAGTTGAGGAACATAAACTAGATGTCATTAGCAGGCCCGAAATATCTATCACTAAACTTGCCCGCAAGAACCCGCTTGGATTTAAAATCAGAACAAACATAATGCCCGAAATAAAGTTGCCGAACTTTAAGGAAATTGCAAAAAATATTCTATCAAAAGTATCTAACAAAGATAAAGAAGTCACCATAACTGATGAAGAAGTAGAAAGCACAATAATGGACATCAGGAAGTCCAGGGCAAAAAAAATACCCATGAAAGAAGTTGGGGAGACTCATACACACGAAGATGGTACAGTGCATGATGCAAATGAAAACCCAGTAGAGACTAAGGATGGGGAGCTTCCTGAATTTAATGATGAATTTGTCCAAGCAATTGGACCATTTGAAAACGTAGAGGACTTCAAAGACAAACTAAGGGATAATTTGAAACTGGAAAAGTATAACTTAGAAAAAGAAAAAACGAGATTAAAAATTATAGAGGAGATAATAGACAAGTCTGAGTTTGATGTTCCTGAAATCTTAACTAATTTAGAGTTGGATAAAATTTTGTATCGGATGGAATCAGATATCAGCCAAATGGGAATGAAGTTTGAGGATTACTTGAAGCACCTAAATAAAACTAAAGATGACTTAAGAAAGGAGTTCACTAACGATGCGGTCAAAAAGGCTAAGTTGAGCTTGGTTCTAAATGAGATAGCAAAAGTAGAAAAAATCATTGCAGATGAAAAAGAGGTGGAGAGAGAAGTAGAAAATATTTTGGAACATTATAAAGAGGCAGATCCTGTCCGCGCAAAAATGCATGCGGAAAACGTACTAACTAATGAAAAGATTTTTCAGTTTTTAGAGAATTTAGTATAGGAATATTTGATTTTAATTTTTATGTTATAATTGCCCTTAAGTCAATAAATTTAATTAAAATAAATCATGTTAATACCAACAGTAATAGAAAAATCACAATTTGGCGAAAGAGCCTATGACATATACTCTAGGCTTCTTCGTGAGCGTATCATATTCTTAGGTGGACCCATAGATGACCATGCAGCAAATCTGATAATTGCCCAGCTTCTTTACCTTGAATCAGAGGATCAAAAAAAGGATATTTACCTTTACGTAAATTCTCCTGGAGGATCAGTCACATCCACTCTAGCTATTGTTGACACCATGAATCATGTGCGTCCGGATGTAGCTACATTTTGTGTAGGCATAGCTGCTTCTGGTGGAGCCATAGTTTTGTCAGCTGGCAAGAAAGGCAAGCGTTTTATTCTACCAAATGCTGAAGTCATGATTCACCAGCCATTAGGTGGAGCAGAAGGCCAAGCAAGTGATATAGCAATAAATGCAAAGCATATCCTTAAAACCAAAGACAATTTAAATAAATTACTCTCAAAAAACACCGGCAAAACATTAGCCCAAATAGAAAAGGACGTAGATAGAGACTTTTTTATGGATGCCGAGGAAGCTAAAAAGTACGGTATCGTTGACGAAATAGTCACTAAATCTAAGACTCCAGCTACATCAAAAGGCGAGGAAAGGTAATAAGATTGATAAAATTGTTTTAATTTCTCAAAAATAGACAAATTATAAAATGTCTGATATATTGTAGGTGTTGAATTTTAAAAATTATTTACACTTGATTTATAAGAATATTCCATATATGTTGTCGCTAAAGAACGCAGAGAAAGCAAATTTTCATATTTTACATACGAAAATAAAGCCCTGTATATAGTGGTTCGTTTTTATAGGTCAGCGCAAGACTTATGAGCTTAACAATAACGATTTTAATTGGAGCCGGAGTGCTCCTGTTGGGCATGGGCATTGGTTATTACCTACGCCTTGTAATCGCCCTAGGCAAAAAACACTCAATAGAGATAGACATCAAGCAGATGTTAATAGGTGCGAAGGAAGAAGCGCAAAGAATAGTAGATGAGGCAAAAGCAAAGTCTGAAGAAAAGTTGGCAAAAGTCGCCGACGAAGAAAGAAAGAGAGAGCAGGAATTCAAGGAGACAGAAAAGAGACTTATCAAAAAAGATGAGTTGCTAGATAATATGAAAGCATAAATAAATAAGGAATTTGAGAACATAAAAATTAAGGTTGAAGATATCAAGAAAATTCAAGAAAGAGTGACTGGAATCGAAGCAGAAAAAAGAGGCGAACTTGAAAAAATAGCAAAGCTTTCTGAATCAGAAGCAAAAGAAGAGCTAATGAAAGAGATAGAGAAAAAGTACGAACAGGACTTTTTGGTCAGAATGGTAAAACTAGAGAATAATAATGACGAGAAGCTAATGCGTAGAGCAAAAGACATACTTTCTACCTCTATACAACGTCTGGCTGCGTCAACCGCATCCGAGCTCATGGTTACCACAGTTTCAATACCAAACAATGAAATCAAAGGCAAAATTATTGGTAAAGAAGGTAGAAACATCCGTGCCTTTGAAAGAGCTTCAGGGGTTGAGCTTATTGTAGATGACACACCAGGTTCAATCGTTATTTCTTCATTTGACCCAATCAGAAGGCAAGTGGCACGTCTTGCTCTTGAGAACTTAATCCTAGATGGCAGGATCCAACCAGCAAAAATCGAAGAACTAGTAGAAAAAGCAAAAGAAGAAATAAACAAGATAATAAAAGAAAAAGGGGAACAAGCTGTGTATGAATGCGGTATTTTCAATTTTGATCCACGCATTGTGGCAATTATAGGAAGACTTTACTTCCGTACCAGTTATGGACAAAATGTATTGCAACACTCAATAGAAATGACCCATATTGCAGGAATGCTTGCTGAAGAGTTAGGGGCTGATGTCCAGATAGCTAAAGCAGGTGCATTGGTACACGATATTGGTAAAGCCCTAGACCATGAAGTACAAGGTACTCATATTGAGATAGGTATGCGTATTCTTCAAAAATTTGGCGCTGATGAACGCATAATTACCGCGATGAAAAGCCACCACGAGGATTATCCTTATGAAACTATTGAGTCTATTATCGTCCAAACTGCGGATGCTATTTCAGGTGGCCGCCCAGGCGCAAGGCGTGATTCAGTTGAAAATTATTTAAAACGATTGCAAGAATTAGAGGCATTGGTAAATAACTTTCCTGCTGTTGAAAAGTCATATGCACTCCAAGCAGGCCGTGAAATAAGGATATTTGTGACCCCAGAGAAAATCTCAGACGTGGAGGCTAAACTAATGGCCCGCGATATAGCCACAAAAATAGAACAAGAACTAAAATATCCAGGTGAAATTAAGGTAACAATGATTCGCGAAACTAGAATCATCGAATATGCTAGGTAATTTGTTTCATTTTAGACAATTTTTTGTATAAACTGTCAATGTTAAAAACACATTGTGCTAAAAAAACCCTTGTTATATAATAGAGTTGTAGGTATTAGAAAATAAATGGTCGAGAAGTTACCGTGTAAGCCCAAAATAATTTGGGTGGAACGGAAAATTATAAATAACTTTTTGAAAAAATATGAACAAACAAGCATTAGCAGATATGGTTCAGGGAAAACTTGGAGGCACTAAAGTGCAAGCTGAAGAAATTGTAGATTCAATATTCGATACAATCGTAGCAACTTTGAAAAAAGGAGGCGATGTGTCAGTAGCAGGATTTGGAATCTTCTCAGTTAAGGCACGTGCAGCAAGAATGGCTCGTAATCCAAAAACTGGAGAACAAGTTAAAGTTGCAGCTAAAAAAGTTCCAAAGTTTCGCCCAGCGAAAGCTCTTAAGGACGCAGTTGAATAGTATCTTCTGTCTGCGCAGGCAGGAGTTCTAAACAAAGAAAAACTCTAGCACTTAGTGCTAGAGTTTTTCTTTTTGGTCTTTATCCATTTGTGCTTATACAATACTTAACAAGTTTTTTAGATCCGCTGAAACATCAATCAAAATTGATCGTTCGCCTAACTGCCTATAACTTGTCATGCCTATACCCTCATTTTGTTTTAGAGTATAAAGTGTGATGTGTGTAGGCTGAAGTGGAATTCTAACATCAAATTTATTTTGCAAAACTTGAAACAAGTCATCCATACCTGATATATCACACATTACTACCAAGCTTTTTCTTTCTTCAAATTCTACAAATCTAAATTCATTTTTGATTTTTAAAAAAGAAACGTCATTCTTTGAAACAAATTCACAAAATGTTTTAATTATTTCTTCCTCGCTTACTTTATCAGGGTACTTTTCAAGTATATCCTTAAGGCATAACAAACTAACATGAAAACTTGTTTGAACTTGAAGCTCTACCCCCTCTACCTTCATCTTCTCTGGTAATCCGTTAATTTCAAAAGGCATATAAATATACCCCTTACCATAAGCATACTTATCACCATTGCATATATAGTCAATCATATTGTCATTATAACATTTACTTGTAATTTTACGTGTTTATTTTTGGCCTATACTGTATTGCCTCTAAAATGTGATTTTGCTTTATTTCCTCACTATTTTCAAGGTCAGCAATGGTCCGAGCAATTTTTATTACCCGATGATAAGCTCGGGCAGAAAGCCCTAGTCTCTCGGCACTATTGTCCAGCAAATCCCTCACCTCTTTTTGTAGTTTCGCCATATTTTCCAAGTCCTTGACGTTCATTTCACTGTTCGTATTTATCTTTTTACCAAATTTTTTAAACCTATTTTTCTGGATATTTCTAGCTCCTACTACTCTTCCTTTGATTTGCTCACTTTTTTCTCCTTTTTCTTCTCCGCCGAGCTTTTTGTAATCTACGCTTCCTACTGATATCCATAAATCTATACGGTCCATTATAGGTCCTGATAGTTTCCTTTTGTATCTATCTATGTCTGAGGGTTTGCAAATACATACTTTATTTTTTGACCCTACATTACCACAAGGACATGGGTTCATTGCAGCTATCAAAATAAAATTGGATGGAAAAATAGCGGTACCCCTTGCTCGAGATATTGAAACAATATTATCTTCAAGTGGCTGACGAAGTGACTCTAACACTCTTTTTTAAAACTAAGGAAACTCATACAAGAAAAGTACACCTTTATGAGCAAGTGTAACATATCCTTGTTTTGTATAGGTACATCAGACAATCAATGATAAATAT
>CAYZOL010000026.1:0-3294 GCA_964480325.1 uncultured Candidatus Saccharibacteria bacterium
CCATTAAATTGAGGTACGAACTTCTACAAAATAATGCGGGAAATCTTTGTCTTTTGAATTATACTCAAGAATAATTCCTTCATATGTAACACCATAATCAAGCCCACCAGAAACCTCATCACCAACCGTTGGTTTTTTACTAAAAAAAGATTCGAGAAGTTTCATTGTATCTACTTTTTTGTTTATTTATAATGATTTACTTACTTTTCTTTTTCAAAATATATTTGGGTGGCAGTTGAAAACCTTCATGAGATTGAGTTGTGAGCGGAGGCCTAGAACCTTGTGCCCATGTAGCAAGTTTTTGTATCCAACCCAAGAAATCAGCATGGCTAACCGGCTGATATTTTATCTGTTCATTTTTAGCGGCCTCTAACATCTCAGGTGAATTTGCCCAATCTAAAACTGCGCTTTTATTACGCCATCCATTTTTTTCTCCATAGCGTTCTTCTAATAAACTTTCTGCTGTTACATGCAAAGCGGGAATATTTTGTCTTCCAGAAACTTCCTCAACTCTTTTTTTATGAAAATCAAGGGAGATTACATAAAAATCTTTTTTGGGTTTACTTTCTTTGTTCAAGGAGCTTAATTTTTCCATTTGTACAAAAGTATTATTGTATCCACCATAACAATCAATATCCCCCGCAGGAACACCATTTTTTATAAGTAAATCTCTCAATAATTGATCAGTAGTACTATGCCCCTCTTTCTTTTTGTTAGAACCAAAAGTATCTTCCGCAATAAGGATGATTTTTTTAGCTACTCCCGCATTGTATGCCTGCAAAGCCGCAAGTGTTACCATTTTTGATTCATATGACAAACGATCCTTAAATTTCGGTTCGGTTACATGTAAGTTATACTCATTCACGTCATTTTTTGCATTTTCGGCAGATTTTATTTCATACCTAGCTGAGGCATAAGGCATTGCTACAATAGCTTCACATTCTGGCTGAGCTTCTTTACCTTCCAATTTTTTGCTATATTTCTCTATACTCATGCTAGGCATTATATAATATGTAAAAAGCATTGCAATACACACCTCTTTGGGATAAAATTACGCAATGTCAGATTTGCCCAATAGAATAAAGAAGCTTCTTTTAAGGGTTATGTCCTTTTTTGTCTCACTGTTACCAAGCGGTAGTATTGAGTCCGTGTATCGTACTATCACGAAGTTTAAGCCATTTAAAATTCTGATAAATACCTGCGTAACTTTTTTTATTCCTGAAAAAATAAAAATAGGTAATTTAAGTTTATTTCTTAATCAAAAGGACGCGGTGGTATCTGGATCACTTGCTATGGGAGTATATGAATCCTTTGAAAGCCAAGTTTTCTTAGAAAAATTAAAAGACGACATGGTGGTGGTTGATATTGGTGCCAATATTGGATATTACACTTTGCTTGCGGCGGAAAAAGCAAAACAAGTTATTTCGTTTGAGCCTGACCCCGTCAGCTTTACTTACCTACAAAAGAATGTAGAAAAGAATAATCTTAAGAATGTAGAAATACACCAGTTAGCAATAGCCCAAAAGGCAGGTACTTTAGATTTTTACAAAAATCCACATAATTTTGGTGATTCTAGAGTTTATTCCTTCAAGGAAGGTAAGCGGGCATATACAATAAAAACTATATCACTTGATGAATTTATTGATATAAATAATATAGGTAAAGTAGATGTTATAAAAATTGACATACAAGGGGCTGAGGGTCTTGCACTTTTAGGTATGCAAAACACACTTGCTCAACAGCAGCCGGAGTTGTTTATAGAGTTTTTTCCGAAGGGGCTAGTATCGTGTGGAACAAATCCAAAAGATTTTATCAATGCATTGCATGGTTTTGGTTATTCCATCTGGAATATTGACGATCATTCGCAAACTTTAGATGAAGTAAAAGATTTAGATATATTCGTCTCAAGGTTCAAAGATGCAGAGTATCGAAACTTGTATTGTAAAAAATTAAAATGAAAAAAGTTGCCGTAATAATTCCAACATTAAATGAAGCAAGAAATATTAAGCCACTTATCCGTAAACTGCTTAGTTATGTTTATGTTTCACTAATAATTATTGTTGATGACTCATCGACAGATGGTACACCATCAATAGTGCAAAATTTGCAAAAAAAAAATGGAGAACAAAAAATAATTTTAATCCAGCGCAAAGGTGCAAGAAATTTTAGTGAATCATATCATGAGGGCTTCATGCGGGCCATCAAAGAGAATGCAGATATTTTGGTTCAAATGGACGCCGATGGTAGCCATGGCACTGAGTATTTAAAAAAAATGCTCAGTGCCTTGGCTACATATGATTTCGCAATCGGTTCAAGGTATATTAAGGGAGGTGGCATTGAAAATTGGAGTAAAGTCAGAAGAATTTTAAGCGCAGGTGCTAATATTTACGCAAAATTACTACTCAAGATGCCCTTCAATGATGTTACAAGTGGATACAATGCATGGAAAAGGGAAGTTATAGAGTCGATAGATTTTTCAAAACTAACGAACAAAGGTTATGTATTTCAAGTTTGGCTAAAGTGGAATGCACACTCAAAAAAGTTTAAGGGCAAGGAGATACCAATAATATTCGTAGAAAGAGTGTTTGGAAAATCAAAAATGAGATTCAAAATGATTTTCGAAAGTTTTTATGAAGTTTTTATGTTGATGCTTAAGAAGCATTTGTAACGGTCATTGTTTATCTGCAAAAATATTTTGTGCTACAATGGATAGTGATACAATTTAAATATAAAAATTAATGTATAATAAATTTATAAGTAATATGTTACAGTTTGCGCTAATTTATGAAAGAAAAAATAAATAAAAAAATAAGTGTTTTTGTTTCATTTTTTAATACACAAAGAAATATAGCATTGTCGTTAGTAGTTTTTGCAATGCTTTTTAATGCAATATTTCTTTTTTCTGAAGTATCACATCCTACTTACAATTTAAACGATGAAGTTTATCATCAATTGTCCGCTAGGGAAGCAAGCAAAGCAATAAAGAATGGTTCCAATCCTACCGACTATTGGTTGTCCACTATTGAGTTAGGTTACCCAGTCTTGCATTATTATCAACACTTTTCTCAGGTTGTTTTTGCAGCTATTGATCAAGTAACTGGGCATTTCTTTCCGATATCACGACTCTTTGATTTTTCACGTTATTTATTTATGGTGCTTTACCCTCTGGTTATTTATTATTCATCAAGAAGATTTGGCTTTGACTACTTAACGGCAGGTTTTTCTGGCTTAGTTATTTACTTAGTCGGAGCGAATACCCATGGTCTTAATTATGATAGTTACCTATGGAGGGGA
>CAYZOL010000026.1:3304-4736 GCA_964480325.1 uncultured Candidatus Saccharibacteria bacterium
TCCTCTTGCATTGGCTGAGGTATACCGTTATCTACAAAAAGCAGGCTCATTATTCAAAGCTGTTTCTTTTTCAGCTATTGTAATACTCTCTCACGTATTTTGTGGTTTTATACTTGTACTATCTTCGATAGTTTTTATTTTTCTAAAGACGAATAAAAAGGATGTTATCGGTCGCGTGAAGGACTTCTTTTTAATCTTTGTTCCCGTTGGCATAGTATCTTCATATTTTTACTTACCTGTTGTTCTTAATTCAAAATTTATCAACAGAAGTATCTTTATGGAGGCTTGGAAATGGGATTCATTTGGAGCAAAAAAAGTGTTGACAGATTTGTTCACTGGTCAGACATTTGATTATTTAAGATTTCCCACACTATCTATAATATTTTTTGCTAGTTTTATACTAATTTTGGTCACTAAATTATATAAGAAAGAATCATATCGTCTCTTGCTTATTTTGACAGTTTTTTGGTTATTGTTGTTTTTTGGTCGCCCAACTTGGGGATTTATTCTAAACCACATATCGTTTAGTTATATCTTTCAATTTAATCGGTTTCTTATGGGGCTACAGCTTTTTGGAATCCTTTTGATTGGAGCAGGCTTATCTTTGATTTATCAATTTGTCATTTCAAAGAGGCATTTCTACCCTAGATATATTTTTTGGTTTATTCTTGTAACTATGCTTTTCCCAATATATGCTGAACGTGCGAAATATTATCACGAAAATACTGTTTGGAAAGCTGAAAGTCAAGCAGCTTTCTCCTATGCCAAGGATGAACTTGCAGAAATAAAACAAACCTTAGAATCTTTACCTCCAGGCCGCGTATACGCTGGTATGTATAACACTTTTGGTAACTACTCATATTATAAAATAGGTCAGGTTCCGCTCTATGCAATTTTACCTCAACTAGGGTTTGACACTTTTGGTTTTTCTTACCATACATTGGCTTTGGGTGCAGATACTAGGCTTACATTTAACAACGCGGTATTAGAACAATATAATTTATTCAACATTCGTTATGTCTTGCTTCACAATACGTGGAGTCCGGCTCAATTCTATACAAAGATAAAACAATTTGAAAACTATTCCCTTTATGCGGTTCCAACTACTGGCTACTTTGATTTTGTTGATGCTCCAGCAGTTTTTTATGGCAAGAAGTCTGACATTTACCCTCCAGATTCACAATGGTTATTCAGTAAATTGCCAGAGCTAAAACAAAACCCAATTTTACAGATTGGTGATAGCCCACAAGAAACATTTAATTTACCTACATATAAGTTTTTGGATGTAAACGAGCAAGTTCTTTCTTCTTTGATGGGAACGGGATACACGGGGCAAAGAGGAGAAGTTGTAAATGAAAAGGTCTTGTTCAATCAGTATGAAACGGAATTTAAGTCAAACTGTGATTGTTACCTAATGCTCAAAGTTAATTAT
>CAYZOL010000026.1:4746-10182 GCA_964480325.1 uncultured Candidatus Saccharibacteria bacterium
TGATCCTAATTGGTACGTCTATCTTGATTCCAAGAAAGTGGAGCCTGTAATGCTTGCCCCTGGATATATTGGAATTAAAGTAACAAGTGGCGAACATAAAGCAGTGTTTGTCTACAAAGCTCCTTGGTTTAGAACCCCACTTATGATAATAGGTATACTTGTCTTACTTGCTTTGTATTATTCTAAACGTTTGAATACTTGGGCCGAGAACCTTAGGGACAGATAGGCTTAAAGAAACTATTTTACTGGGTTTGTATTTTAGTGCTTTTTTTGATATTGTTAACTAACAATGTCTACGCTTTACACACACCAAACTGAAAATGTTAGGAAAACTTGGTTTCTTATGACCCTATTTTTTGCAGTGGTTATTGGGCTTGGTTGGTTTTTTAGCTATTACTATCAAAATCCTAGCATCCTGTATATCTTTGTCCTTTTTAGCATTGTGATGAATATTACTTCTTATTGGTTCTCAGACAAGATTGTGCTTACTCTGGCAGGCGCGAAGGAGGCAAAGAGAGATGAATATTTCGACTTATACACTAGTGTAGAGAACCTAGCTATTACCGCAGGGCTTCCAATGCCAAAGGTTTATGTAGTGAATGACCCAGCTCCGAATGCTTTTGCTACAGGACGAGATAAAAATCATGCAGTTGTTTGTGCGACAACTGGTTTACTAGCAATTCTTGAAAAGAACGAACTTGAAGGGGTTATTGCTCACGAACTTTCTCATATAGGGAATCGTGATATGTTGATCTCGACAGTTGCAGTTGTTCTTGTTGGTTTTGTTTCCATATTATCTGATTTCTTTATGAGGAGTATGATTTTTGGAGGACACAGAGACGATGATAGTGGAGGCCGAGCAGGAAGTATACTTATGATTGTAGGAATTGTTTTTTCTATCCTTGCCCCGATTTTTGCAATGCTCATACAACTTGGCATTTCTCGAAAGCGTGAGTTTTTGGCTGACGCGTCAGGTGCGTTGCTTACTCGTTATCCAGAAGGCCTGGCAAATGCTCTTAAAAAAATATCACAATACTCTCGTCCAATGAGCCATCAATCTTCGGCAATTGCTCATTTGTATATTGCAGATCCAAAAGGTTACAAAATAGGTAAAAAAATTGCCGGACTTTTTGCCACCCACCCACCAGTTGAGGCGCGTATACAGGCATTGATGGAGAACAAATAATATGGATATCAAAGATGTAGAAAATTTAGCAGAGTTATCTAAGATTGAGTTAACTCAAGAAGAAAAAGAAGGACTCTTGAAAGACATGGAGGGTATTTTGGCGTACGTAAAACAGATACAAGACATAGATGTTCCAGACATCGAGCCTGAGTATGAACACAGGAATATTTGGAGAGAGGATGAATTTGTAGAGCGTGATTTTTCAATTCAAATAATTAAAGATCAGTTTCCGGATTCACAAGATGGTTTTGTAAAAGTTAAGAAAATATTATAAAAAAACTTGTCCCGTACTAAATTTTTGATCATGAATATAAATACAAAATATAAAACTAAGCAACTTATTAAAAATAATCCATTAAGAATGGAAATAAAATTTTAGTACTGGGATGATAAATTTAAAAAACTTAACAATCAAAGACGCGCATGATTCCTTAAAAAGAGGGGATTACACTTGCAAAGAGCTTACTGAAGCATATTTGTACAATATTAAACAAAAAAACAACGAGCTTAATGCTTATCTTGAAATATATGACGATGTTTTAGCTCAGGCGGAGCATGCACAGGAGATTTTTAAAACCGGTAAAGACACTTTGCTTACAGGCATACCATTTGCTATCAAAGATAATATTTTGATTAAGGGGCATGTTGTTTCTGCAGCTTCAAAAATACTCGAAAGCTATTCTGCATCATATGATGCAACAGTGATAGAAGAATTAAAAAAACAAGGGGCAGTATTTCTCGGTAGAGCCAACATGGATGAATTTGCCATGGGGTCTTCCACTGAATATTCTGCTTATGGTCCAACCAAGAACCCATATGATATTACACGCGTGCCTGGTGGTACCTCTGGAGGTTCTACGGCTGCGGTTGCCGCTGATATGGCTCTAGTTTCATTGGGGACTGAAACATGTGGTTCCGTAAGGGAGCCTGCTGCTTTTTGTGGAGTAGTAGGGCTCAAGCCTACTTATGGTGCGCTTTCACGGCATGGAGTAATAGCTATGGGTAATTCACTTGATCAGGTCTCCCCAGTGGGCAAGACAGTTGATGATGTAGAAATAATTTTTAAAGCACTTTCAAAACATGATATAAACGATGCAACGTCCATCAGAGATACAGAGCGTTCTCCGAAGAAGAAAAACTTTGGCAAAAAGATTTGTAGACCATGGCATTTATTTGAGGCGGAGCTGAGCGAAGAAATCATGAAAAATTTCAAAGAATCAGTTGAAAAATTTAAAGATTCTGGGTATGAAATTGTAGATATTGATTTGCCTTACTCAAAATATTCATTGGCTGTTTATTACATAATCATGCCAGCGGAAGTTTCAACCAACCTTTCTCGTTTTGATGGTGTGCGTTATGGTTTACGAGTTGAAGGGGAGAGTGTCTCAGATATGTTCAAAAAGTCTCGTTCAAGGGGCTTTGGAGCTGAAACAAGAAGAAGGATTATCTTAGGATCATACATCCTTTCACATGGGTTTTACGATGCATACTACAATAAAGCCTGGAAGGTCAGACGAGCAATAATGAAGGAAACGGATGAAGCCTTTAAAAAAGTTGATTTTATCATGACTCCTACCGTGCCATTTTTACCTTTTAAGCTTGGAGAAAAAATGGATGATCCTGTTGCCATGTATTTGTGTGATTTGTTTAATGCGCCAGCAAACTTAACTGGTACGCCTTCAATCGCACTACCTGCGGGCTTTTCTGTAAGTGAACTTCCTTTTTCTGTACAGCTTACTGCACCACATTTTTGTGAAGATGCACTTTTTGAAGCTGGAAAGGATTTTGAACAAGCAAGAAGAAATTAGTCCTCACATGTTATAATTATTTTATTAATATTTATAAAACATAAGTTTCAATGGACCCAGCACACATATTTGATAATGTAAATATAGGACCTGGATCAACGCCGTTATTTAATGTTAAGTATTTAAACTTAGATTATATTTTTCACAATATTTATCTATTTTTTGCTAAATTTTTCAGTCCAAATACAGCTTCTGACTCTAGGCCTGGCTCTGTGTCAGGGTCTTCCTCTTTAGATGGGGGAAGTTCTTTTTTTAATCCTTCTTTGTTCAGTGAATATTTTAGAAATTTCCTGTATCTAATAATACTCTTACTACTCATTATTATTGCGTATATCATTGTTCGAATGCTTGAAGTTCGAGCAAAGGAGGATGAGTATATGAAGAACAAAATAAAAGAGTATGCTCAAAAACAAGAAGAGAAAAAAGAAAAAAAGCTTGTCAACGAACAGGTGTCTTCGAATCCAAGATGGAAAACAGTTTTAGAATACTTATTATCTCCGGTCGAAAGTGATTGGAAATTGTCCGTTATGGAGGCAGACTCAATGCTTGATGACTTGATGGAGCAGCTGGATTTTAGGGGAGACAGTTTAGGGGAGAGGCTAAAAAATGCAGACAGAGATAAATTTCCAAAGCTTACAAATGCTTGGGAGGTTCACGCCATTCGAAATAAAATTGCGCATGAGGGTGCAAACTATATACTCACACAGCGTGAGGCAAAGAGGATTATAGCCCTCTATGAGCAAATATTTAGAGATTTTGGTTTTATTTAAAAAAATTGTTGCGGGGTCTGGAATCGAACCAAAGTCTTAAGGTTATGAGCCTTATGAGATACCACTTCTCTACCCCGCATTTATACTTTATAATAAAAAGGCTATTTTAGCAAATGGTTTGAAAATAGAGTGAAATATGCTAGTATACATCGAATGCAAGTGCTTTAAAGCGACTGCTCGGCCGTGGGCCTCGCATTGTCGCTGTGCTTTATTTTGATGGTATTGCCATCGAAAAAAAAGCAAAGCAGTTTGTATAAAATAAGCAAAGTTTATAAAAAGACGGCTCAGTTTTCACTTCGCATCGTCGTAATGCTTTACTTGGTGGTTATGCCATCGACATAAAGCAAATAAATTTGCTTTATGTCGGCGTAGCTCAGTCGGTTAGAGCGTGGGACTCATAAGCCCAAGGTCGGTGGTTCGATTCCACCCGCCGACACATGGGGTAAAACCCATTATTATTTACAACTTTGTTTTAACCAGAACTTTGATTGTAAATAATGAAGTGTTTGTGTAAAGTAGGGTAATGCGGGCGTAGCTCAGCTGGTTAGAGCGCTTCCCTGTCACGGAAGAGGTCGCCGGTTCAAATCCGGTCGCTCGCGCCGCGTAAAGCAAATGTTTACATTTGCCACGCGGCTTCGCCAAGAAGTGGTGAAGCTGCGGAAAAAAGAACACTCTAGTTGAGTGTTCTTTTTTGATTATGCATGTCGCGTGGAACTTGTTCTTTACGCGACAAGATATATAATTTATTTATGTATTATACATATCTTCTAGAAAACCAAGGTGATAAAAGTTGGTACATTGGTTATAGTTCAAATTTGAAAAAGAGAATCACTGACCACATGTCTGGCAACGGAGCTGAAACTACCAAAAGAAAAATAAACTGGAAATTGATTTATTACGAAGCATATCTTAACAAAAAAGATGCAGAAGGGAGAGAAAGGTTTCTTAAAAGTGGTTCTGGGAGAAAGTATCTTAAAAAACAATTAGCTAATTACTTAGAAACTTGACCGTCAAATTTACCACGTGTTCTTTAGATTTTACGTGGTCCGGTCGCTCGCGCCAAGGTTGTATTTTCTGATACATCTAAATGCTGGATGGTATTTTCATTTCTCATGGAGTATACTTTCGCTATGTATAGAAGAGACAAGATGTTTATGGTTGTTATAATAGGTACCTCAGGGGCGGGCAAGACCACCCTTGCTGAGTTTTTGAAAAATCAATTAGCTAATACAGCTCATGTGGCTTACGATAATATTAAGAGCTTTGTTTCTCAATTCAAAGAAGTGAATTCACACAAACAAACAAGTGTTAATGTTACTTACGCTATGACCAAAGAATATTTTAAAAATAATATTTCTGTTATTGTAGATAAAAATATGACCAATGAAGAAGTGGATAAATATAAAGAAATTGCAGAAAAATATTGTGTAGATTTTTTCTTATATAGGGTGGAAATTCATGAAGATATTCGGAAGGAAAGAATTACAAAAAGGGCTTACAAGGAGAATAATCCTATACCATCACAAGAAACCCTGGATAAGTTTTCAGAGACATATAACAAGAATATACATCAAAGTAATGCTACCTTTGATTCGGGGGTATTGAGTATTGAACAAATGGCAAATTTTATCCTAAAAGATTTAGGGGTTTTAAAAGACTAACTACAACATTT
>CAYZOL010000027.1:0-10110 GCA_964480325.1 uncultured Candidatus Saccharibacteria bacterium
GGCATCTTTTTTAATTTATTAGTATCTTTGATTCTGACTTTAATAATTTCATTTACGATTTTATCTATTTCTCCATCAGAACCATTTTCACCAGAGGTTACCAATTGCTGTTTTAAAGATCTTCTGTAAAATTCGGATTTAAAAAAATCTACTAACATGCGTCTTTGCTCCTCAACCGCCTTGATCCAATCTCCGTATTCTTTGGCTTGTGTTTGCAAATACTCTGGGAACTTTTCAATAGCTGGAAACTTGAATTGTTTCCAATACTCTAGATACTCGTCAATTGATTGCTCCTTTGACTTACCAGAGAAAAACCAATTGGTTCCTAGCGCACTAACTGCAACTGCAGTAAGCCCAGCATTTTTAATAAAGTTTCTCCTGCCTTCATTATGTGCGCTTAATTCTTCTGGCATATTTTATTTTTTCCTCTTTAAAATTTTCTGCACTGCTTCTTTGATTGCATTTTTACCCATGCCGTAATGCTCAATAAGTTCATCAGGAGTTCCAGATTGTCCAAATTTGTCTTTGACTCCAACAAACTCAATTGGCACAGGAAAATTCTGTGCTAAAACTTCTGCCACTGCCGAACCCATGCCACCCATGACTTGGTGTTCTTCGACTGTCACAATTGCTTTGGTCTCTTTGGCAAGCGCGATTATTGCTTCAGCGTCTATTGGTTTAATGGTTGCAAGGTTAAGTACTTTTGTTTTTACGCCTTCACTTTCAAGCTCTTTAGCAGCCAGCAATGCTTTATGCATTAAATCCCCTGTGACAATTATTCCTACTTGAGCAAGACCGACATCTGGAATCCAGTACACTTGTGCCTTGCCCAATTCAAATGGAGTTTCTTCGGTAGTTATGACTGGAGTTTTCTCACGAGCTAAACGCAGATATGCTGGGTGTTTACTTTTCGCAAGTGCAAGTGTTGCCTTTTTAGCCTCGATGGCATCACAAGGTGATACAACATCCATATTTGGAATTATTCTTGTTAGTGCAATGTCTTCGAGTGCTTGATGTGTGCCACCATCGGGCCCAACAGAAATCCCTGCATGAGATCCTACCACTACCACTTTTCTATCATTATATGAAATGGTCGTGCGAATTTGCTCCCAATTCCTTCCAGGGGAAAACATGGCATAAGAAGAACAAAAAGGTACTTTCCCCATCGCAGACATTCCAGATGCTACTGTCACTAGGTTTTGCTCTGCGACACCAATCTCCACAAATCTCTCTGGGAATTTTTCTTTAAACAAATGCATTTGGGTGGACTCAGTCAGATCGGCACAAAGCGCCACTACATTTTTATCTTCTTCTCCAGCTTTAAGTAAACCCTGTCCAAAACCTTTGCGTATCGGCAACTGCTCAACATCGTCGTTGAATAATTTTGGATTAAGTTTTAATTCTGGGTTTAACATAAATTTATTTTAACATTTTTTGGAATAAGTTTTTTAGGGGTTTGGCAAGCGACGGCGAGCCAACTTCAGAATTTTTTAAGCTTCAAAAAATTCGTACCTTAAAAACTTGTTCCAAAAATCTACTGATGTTCACTTCTAATCCCGAACCAAAGCAGAGCTTGGTACGGGACAAGTTTTCCCTCCTTACTCATGTTCTGACCTTATTTTACCTGATAATGTTCTCAACTCACGAAGTGCCATATCTGCCTGTGCTTTATTTGGAGGAGTGCCATGCCACTTAAAATCACGCTCAAATTCATGCACACCACGGCCAGGCACAGTATAGGCTATGATCACCGTCGGCTTAGTGGGTATAACTTTTGCTTCTTCAAAGGCATCGTCTATATCTTTAAAATTATGCCCTGAGGTTTCAACCACATGCCAGTTAAAGCTCTTCCATTTTTCTACTAAATCATCAAGCGGCATTACGTCCTCGGTGGCTCCATCTATCTGAATATTGTTTCTGTCTACCACAGCAATTAAATTCCTTAATTTATTTTTCCCAGCAAACATTATGGCCTCCCAGTTATTACCTTCGTTTAACTCTCCGTCGCCCAAAAAGCAAAAAATAAATCTGTTATTATCCTGTTCATCCATTCGATCCGCTATGGCCATACCGCACGCTTGTGAAAGCCCAGACCCTAATGGCCCAGATGAAGTTTCAAGCCATGGCATAAATTCACGATGCGGATGACCTTGGAGCCTACTTCCAAACTTTCGTAATGTTTTTAACTCTTCTACCGGCATATAACCAGCATGCGCCATCGTGGCATACATGACTGGACAAATGTGCCCGTTGGAAAGCACAAGCCTGTCTCTTTCCTCCCAGCTCGGATTTTTTGGATCATGTTTCATCCCATAAAAATATAGATAAGTGAAGATATCCGCCATGCCCAAGGGACCTGCAGTATGCCCACTCTTTGCCTCAAGCAACATCTCGATAATAGACTCACGAATATTATTAGCTTTTGCCTCTAACTCTAAAATTTTATTTTCAGTTAACATATTTTTTTAATCGAGCAATATTTAAATACACATACTATTCTATCTTAATTTTGCGCCATTGTTAAATCAATTACTCTAATAGCAACGAAATCAAATTCTTTGGATTGGCAATCGTTGGCACTAAATCTAGTTCGGTACCAATATTATACTTTTTTACAAGATCATAAGTAAACCTGAGTACGGAATAATCCTCAAGACCAATACCAACTGAATCATATAAAGTTATCTCGTTTTCGTTTACTCTGCCAGTTTTATTGTTGTTTATTATTTCATGTAGCTCGGCATGAACTTTTTGTTTTGCATCCTCATAACTGTATCTCTGAATCTCCCCTTCGATAATTGATTGTTCAAAGTATTCCACAATAATTTTACTTCGATCTAAAATCATAAATTCTAGTTCTGTTTTGCCTGGGCAATCCCCTCCTATGCCATTTATATGGACACCTTCCTTGACCCAATCATTTTTTATAATATCAACATGAGCCTTGCATGCAGTGCAAGTAGTAATAATATCCGCCCCGATAACAGCATCCTGTGCGCTCTCACATCTAGTAAATTTGCACTGAAAACTTTTTAGATTGGTTTCAAATTTATCCATTGCAAGTGGGTCAGTGTCAAAGTATTTCACCTCTTTTATATCTCTAACTAATGCTATTGCCCTAACTAAAAATTCACTCTGAGCACCTGTGCCTATAATAGCGTGAACTTTGCTGTCTTTGCGTGACAAAAGGTCTGTAGCTAGAGCTGTTGTGGCTGATGTACGAAGCGCCGTCAAAAGAGTCATCTCGGTAAACATAACTGGGTAACCTGTATCTATTGTTGAAAGCTGTCCTGTGGCAACTACGGTCATAAGACCCGTTTCAGGATTCTTAGGGTGGCAATTTACATACTTGAATGTGTAATACTTACTATCGCACACAGGCATAAGCTCTAGCACTCCTCCTGGCACATGCATTGCAGGCCGAGGCATTTTAGTAAACTCTTCCCATCTGCTAAAGTCATTTTTGAGACTTTTCATTAAATCACTTTGGAAGTTTTGTAAACCATGTTTTTTTACTACGTCGGATATATTCTCTACAGATAAAATTTTCATATATTAATTTAATTAATGTTCAGCTTTGTGGACAAAAATAGCCCCTTCGCTGGGGCCGCTTAAACATTTTTATAAAATAATATACCCCAGCTGCTATTTAGGAGCGGGTACGGGAGAAAACATTGAATAATATATCTTTCCTATATTCATGAGTAACCTTACTATAAACTATTGCGGAGTAATTATCAAACTATGAATTCCTTAACTCTTCCATTGCCCCTAACATATCTTCCTTGTTAAAAATTGCAGACCCTGCAACAAGACGCGTCGCACCTGCTTTTACTAGTGAGGGTGCAGTTTCTGTGCTCACTCCACCATCCACAGATATTATCAAATCAGGAAATTTTTCTTTTAAGGCCTTAATGTGATCTAAACATTTTTTACTGAAATCCTGTCCTTGAAATCCAACATGCTCTATCCCCATAACCTGTACGAAATCCACATTGTTCACAAGAGTAAAAATACTTTCTACTTTGGTGTGTGTGCTAATGGCTACCCCTACTTCGATCGAGTCACGTATATATATATCTATTCCCTCTAGAAAATGTTTAAATTCTTCAACATCCCCAACTGCATCGAGATGAAAAATTACTCTTTTTGGACCCAATTTTGTATATATGTCAAAATTCTGCACAGCATCAATTACCATCAAATCCAACTCAAAATCAATGTCTTCCCAAAAAGGCATACCTTCCCTTTCATTTAATATTGCTTGAAAATTAAAATCATCTGCACCACCAGTAGAAAAAGGCCAAGTGGCATTTTTTACAAAAACTCCATCACAAATATCTATCTGCGCTAAAGGCACATGCCCGCGAATAAGGGCAAGTTTGTTTTTTAAATCTTCATAATTTTTTGGCAATATTGCCGGTATAATTTCAATCATTTTGATTAATCTTACGAAAGCCATGCTTCCGAGAACTTAATATTTTGATATTCGTCTAATATGCCTCTCCTCTCCTGAGAATTTTGTTGATAAAAATAACTCTACTGCAAACTTTGCTTCATCTTCGGTAATAAACCTTGCTCCCAAAGAAATAATATTTGCATTGTTGTGCTCGCGGGATAATTTTACTATTTCAAAAGTATCACTACTCATTACTCCTTTTATATCAACACCAACCTCCGCCTGCTCTTGTCCATAAAAAACAGTAGCACGCACCCCCTTTACTTTATTTGCACACATTGCTTCACCTTGTCCAGAACCACCCAAAATTATGCCCATATTACTCTCGTCTTTGGCCACTGCTTCCGCAACTGGCATAACGTAATCTGGATAATCATCTGCCTCATTTAACTCAAATGCACCCATGTCCTCAACCTCATACCCAAGCCCTAGCTCTGGTAGGTATTTTTTCAATTTTTCCTTTAACTCAAACCCTGCATGGTCAGATCCTATGTATATTTTCATACCGGTATTATAATACATGCATGAAGTTTTATAAATACCATGGTGCGGGGAATGACTTTATTATGCTCGATAATCGGGAGGGTTCTTTTGATGCAAGCGACACGGAAAGAATAAAACTCCTGTGCCATAGGCATTTTGGCATTAGTGCGGATGGCATGCTCTTAGTTGAAAACGATACCGACACAGATTTCAAAATGGTTTATATAAATAGTGATGGCTCGATGGGCTCGATGTGTGGCAATGGTGGTAGGTGTATTGTGCGCTTTGCAAATGATATTTTGAAAATAATTAAAGACCCAGGGAACGTAAAATTCCGCGCCGTGGACGGCGTGCATGAAGCAAAAATTATAAAAAATGAACAAGAAGATGATGAGGTGTCACTCAAAATGCAGGAAGTAAAAGATATAGGAGAAAGAAATGGATTTTCATTTCTCTATTCTGGCACTACCCCACACCATATTGCTTTTGTAGAAAATCTGACAAGCTTCCCTATTTGCACCGAGGCAAGAAAAGTCCGCGATGCTGATCCTGACCCTAAAGGTGTAAATATAAATTATGTAGAAATAAAAGAGGGTGTTGTTTTTGCCCGCACATACGAACGCGGAGTTGAAGATGAAACCCTCGCCTGTGGTACCGGTGCTACCTCTATTGCTATTGCGCTACATCACCTAGGAAAAATTACAGAAAACTCTGCCGTCATCAAAATGCCCGGTGGCGACCTTAAAATTTCATTTAAAAAAGTTGGCGACACGTACCAAAACATCTGGTTATCCGGTCCTACAAAATTAGTCTTTAAAGGAGAAACTTCTATTTAATACTTTGTCCAGTTTTTACAACGTGATCAACGAGTGTGTATGTATACCCCATTTCGTTGTCGTACCAACCCATGACTTTTACTAGGTTGCCACCGACTACTCGAGTCATGGCCAAGTCTGCGATACATGCATGTGAATTGCCAAGGATATCAGACGATACAAGTGGCTCATCGGTCACTGCGAAAACTTTACTCCATCGAGAGTCTTGCGATGCTTTCTTAAGAATTTCATTCACCTCCTCGGCGCTAGTATTCTTTTTCGCAATAAATGTCACATCCACTATTGACCCTGCAGGCACTGGCACGCGGATAGAAATACCATCGAAAAGTCCTTCAAGTTCCGGATACGCTTTCGTCACCGCTATGGCTGCGCCAGTAGAAGACGGCACAATGTTTTGTGCAGCTGCACGACCTTCTCGTAAATCCTTCTTGCTTGGGCCATCCACTAATGACTGTGATGCAGTATACCCGTGCACAGTGTTAAGTATTGCTTTATCTATTCCTAGCGCCTCATTCATAATGCCGATAATAGGGCTCGCTGCGTTCGTGGTGCAAGATGCGTTTGAAGTAATGTCACAAGTACCGAATTTGTCTTCGTTTACGCCCATTAGAATTGTCTCACCAGGGAATGAGCCATCACCTTTTGACGGTGCAGAGATTACTACCTTCTTAGCACCTTGATCTAGATGAAACTTTGCCTTCTCATATGCTACAAAAAGCCCAGTTGATTCTACAACTACATCTACCCCTAAATCTTTCCATGGGAGTTTTGTGGTATCACGCTCTGAAATAAATTTCAATTCTTTGCCATCGACAAATATATGGGTTTCATTATGGGTTACCTCATGGTTCCATTTTCGGTACACCGTATCGTATTTCAAAAGATAGGCCAAGCTCTCGATACTACCCAGGTCATTCACTGCCACGATCTCTATCTCGGGCCTCTCCCACGCTATTTTCAAAAACGCTCTACCAATCCTCCCAAACCCATTTATCACTACTTTAATCTTTTTATCCATTTTTTTCTTTTTGCTAAATAATTTTAATAAGCTAAGTATAACAAAAAAGATAAAAAATAAAACCGCTTTGGACAAGCGGCTATCGTTAGGATCAGTTTTGTAATATTTTTGGCTTGTTAACATAAACCAGATGTTGGTTAGCCCAACACCACACCCGAGTGACCCAACCTCGAACGGCTCAAGCTCTACCCCTTGAGCGAGGTGAGTCGCATTTACAACGACTCCCAGACCGCTACCCCTATGAAAAACAGGGCGGCGAGTGCACAAAGTACAATGAAAAACATAACGATCCGAAGATCGCGTTCTTCATTGCTTTGATTTGAAAAATTTCCCATGATAACGAATTTCCTTAAAACTACTCTCTCTCTGCCCAAAAATCAAGGGTTGTGTTAGCCCAGCGTAGGCGGAGGAATTGCCTCCGACTTGGTGTTTTGATATCATATTTGTATGGCTTTACGAAAAGAAACTTTCGCACCAGGCGAATTCTATCACCTCTATAATCGTGGTACAGACAAAAGGAAAATATTTCTAGATAAACAGGATTATCACCGTTTCCTATTTCTCATGTACACATGCAATACAACGAAAAGCCTAGAGTTAAGAAAGATCGGTGAAAATTTTGACCGTGGGGAGCAACTTGTTAGCATAGGAGCATACTGTCTTATGCCAAATCATTTTCATATTCTCATAACAGAAAATATAGAAGGTGGCATTTCAAAGTACATGTTGAAGCTCCTAACGGCATACACAATGTACTTTAATAGAAAGCACCAAAGAACAGGAAAACTATATGAAGGTAAATTTAAATCAACCCATGCTAATACAGACAATTACTTAAAATATCTATACTCCTATATTCACCTAAATCCCGCAAAACTGATTGATAAAAACTGGAAAGAAAAAAGTAACAGAGACACAAAAAAATTAATTCAATATGTATTTGGTTACCCCTATTCTAGTTTAATTGAATACTTAACTGTAAAATGCAAAATTACTAATCCTCTAAAATTTCCAGGTTTCTTTACTAAACCTAACGAGCATAGAAAAGAATTATTTGAATGGCTTAATAGCGATAATATTTAGGGCGGAGGCAATTCCTCCGCTAGTAAACAAAAAAGCCGAGCATAAATGCTTCGGCGTTTTTAAAAATTAGGTGATTGCAGCAATACAATCACCCGAAGTTTTTTTACTTAGGTGTTTTGGACTACGTAGCCCACACAATACCTAAGCCAAAAAAACCGAAGCAGATTCCCAAATACGGGAGGAGTAAGGCGCAAGATGTTGCGCTTTCCAGCAGCCTTCCGGCTGCCTCGTTTGCTTCTTTGACTTTTTGTGCTGGGGAAGTCGCCCCAGTCCTTTCGAGAGCCTCTTGGCTCTCTTCGGGATTCAAAAAAGGAATTTTCACTGCGTAAATAATACAACAATCTTTCACTTTTGTAAATAGGCAAATTGGCTATGAAAACTTTTATGCTATTATGTAAAAAATGAAAAATTCGGAAACAAAATTTATACATTTACATACACATTCGCATTATTCCCTACTCGATGGGCTTTCGAAGGTGGAAAAAATGGTTGAAATTGCTAAAGATTTTGGCATGCCGGCACTCGCCATCACCGACCACGGCAATATGTATGGAGCGATAGAGTTTTATAAAGAATGTAAAAAAGCCGGCATCAAGCCCATAATCGGCTGTGAATTTTATGTAGCGGAAAGGAAGCTTACTGATAAAGAACCAGGTGTCGACAATAAGCGCTACCACTTAATAGTGCTGGCTCAGAATTTACAGGGGTACAAAAACCTCATGCGTTTGGTAACCATTGCAAACCTCGAAGGTTATTACTACAAACCCCGCATTGATGAAGAAACTTTAAAAAAATACAGTGATGGATTAATAGGTCTTTCTGGCTGTATGGGTGGCAAACTCTCTCGGGCAATACTTTCCGGCAATATGGAAAAAGCTGAAGAGATAATAAAAGTCCATCAGGATGTTTTCGGTAAAGAAAATTACTTTTTAGAAATACAATCTCACCCACACATCGAGCGAGATAAAGAACTTCGAGACGAGTTGATAAAGCTTGGTAAAAAGTTTGACATCAAGGTAGTTGCCACTCAAGACTCGCACTACCCATGTCGTGATGACCACAAGGCGCACCACACGCTACTGCAAGTAAACACTGGTACCGATGGCAAAGACTCGAGTAAATTCGAATTCTCCGATGATGACTTTTCTATTATTGATACCGAAACTGCTTACAAATATTTTGCTGATGCGCCCGAGGCAGTAGAGAACACCATGTATGTGGCCAACATGTGTGAGGATTATGAGATAGAGCTCGGTAAAGCTTACTTCCCTGATTTTAAAACTGAGAACAACGAGAATCCAAATGAAGTTCTGAAAAAACTCGCGATGGCTGGATTTGCATTTCGCAAACTTCCTCAAGACAAGGTATACATGGACCGTCTGGAATACGAGCTCGGCATTATTAAACAAAAAGACTACCCTACTTACTTTCTCGTCGTTGCGGACCTAATACGTTTCGCTCGTGAGAATAATATTCTGACCAACATTCGAGGCTCGGTGGCTGGGTCACTCACTACATACCTACTTGGCATTACGAGCATTGACCCGATAGATTATAAAATCCCTTTCGAAAGGTTCTTAAACCCTGAGCGTCCATCACTCCCCGATATCGACATGGACTATGCTGATAATAGGCGTGCTGAAATGATTGCCTATACAAAACAAAAATATGGGGAGGATCGAGTAGCCCAGATAGGAACTTTTGGCACCATGATGGCTAAAGGTTCCGTGCGGGATGTTGCTCGAGCTTTAGGCTATGAATACGCAATTGGAGACAGGCTTGCAAGCATGATTCCGTTGGGATCTCAAGGCATGCCCATGACCATCGACCATGCATTCGAGATAGTACCAGAGCTTAAAGAAGCATATGACAAGGAAGCTGTAACCAGAGAGATTATTGATTTGGCAAAAAAAATGGAGGGTTGTGTCCGGCATGTATCTGTCCATGCTGCGGGGATAGTCATATCGCCTAAACCGCTGTATGAATTCACTCCCATTCAATATGACCCAAAAGGTGGTGATGTCATTACCCAGTACGATATGTATCAGATTGAAGATGTTGGACTGCCTAAATTCGACTTCTTAGGAATTCGAAACCTTTCCATCCTCGCTGATGCGGTAAAAATAGTAGAGCGCGTGCATGGAATAAAAGTCGATCTAGAAAATGTAGATGTAGCGGATAAAAAAACTTTTGAACTTCTGGCCTCAGGTCAAACAGAAGGGCTCTTTCAA
>CAYZOL010000028.1:0-10067 GCA_964480325.1 uncultured Candidatus Saccharibacteria bacterium
CTGTTATCCTTCACGAGATTCCTCAAGAGATAGGTGATTTTGCTGTATTAATACATGCCGGCTACACGAAGAGTAGAGCCTTGTGGCTTAATTTTTTATCTGCGCTTGCATCTTTGCTAGGACTTTTGTTTGCACTTTTTTTTGGAGTCGTGGGGCATGATTTTACAAAATATGCTTTACCTATAGCTGCTGGTGGCTTTATTTATATAGCAGTAGGTGATTTGATCCCCGAACTAAACAAACACAAAGAGCTAAAAAGTTCCATAATGCAAATAGTTATGGTAATAGTAGGAGTATCAATGATGGCACTGCTTGCTTTTTTTGAATAAAAACAACGACTATCTCAAGTTGTTTGGAGCACCGCGTACTTCGTAGTGAAGGTGATTACCTGTGGAGTGCCCAGTGGTACCAACATAGCCTATTACCTCACCCTGGGAAACTTGTTTACCAGCGCTAGTACCAAGCTTAGACATGTGCGCATAGCGTGTTTCAGTACCGTTTGAGTGTTTAATAACAACAAGCGTACCATAACCACCATTGTAACCACTTCGTGCAATAACAACTGTACCAGATGCTGCAGCATATATTGGAGTACCCGCTGGCGCTCCTATATCAATAGCGTACTTATCGTGCGTTCCTTGAGTTTTACGAATACGTGGCCCAGTAGGAAGTGGATTTATAAAATACCCTGAAGTGCTCTTAGAAGGTGAATAAGATGGTGCCTCACTCGAAGAATTAGTGGCCTTTGTTGGGGCTACTTCTGAATTTTGACCATCTGGAATAATAAGTTCATCACCAACAATTAGCTTTGCGTCTTCAGAAATACCGTTAAAGTCAGCAATATCCTTTGCGTCTGCTTGATACTTTTTTGCAACAGTCTTTAGAGTGTCTCCCTTTGAAACTATGTGTTTTATGCCTGAAACTGGCAAAATTACAAGAGTTGAACCTTCAATAAGCTTGTCACCCTTCTTTAAATCATTTGCCCAATATATAGTGTTTACCGAAACCTCATACATTTTGGCTATTTGCGAGACAGAATCTCCTCTTCTAACCACATAAATACTTACTTGGTCAAAAGGGGCTGCTCTGTTTTCCGTATCACTTGCGAGTCCTACGGTAGGCACAAGGGCGTTGCCGGTAATGCTAACATCAGATTCTTGGCTTAGCTCTTCATCAGGAGTGGTCTTGCTTTTATCCTTTGTGGGTGGGGTAGTGGGGCTAGTGCTAGGGTCTAGGAGGGCCATTATTTGAGAATTTTTGGTGGCCTCGGTGTCCGCAGGTACATCGGTACTAGCTGAGGCGTTGGCACCCAAGAACGAAGACAATAGGCTTGCCATTGCATAGGAAGGACCTACCAAAACCCCCAAAATGAGGAAAAATGAGAGGACTAATCGGGATATGTTGGATTTGGGTTTTATACTACAAACAAATTATCACAAGATTTTCATTCTGAGCCTTATATTATAAGCCCAGAGACACAAGACGACCGTCTTGCACATATAACCCAAAAAAGCTTGGGTATATAAAAATTCTTGCGATGGTTACTGTCATTTCTGAGTTCGGCCAGCTTCTTTCCTGCTCCTGTACTGCAAAGTCCCTAAGGTAAAGTCATAGCTCACTAGGGATACATATAAAGGGTAGCCCAATGGGTGGGGTAAGTCAACCCATTGCCACCCCCACTGTGGAAAACTAAAAATTTGACAGAACTTTAGACTCGTTTTATAATGTATAAGATTTTTATATTAATTGAGCATTTACGATAATAAAACCGTATAATAATAGGATATTGAAGAAATAATTATGCTTTTTAAACAAAACAAAGTTGAAACTAAGAGTAATAGGGTTCTTCTGTCACCAATTGAGGTTGGCAAAATGATTTCTAATTTTGCTCGTACTAATAGCCTTTTTGTAGAGAATGCTTCTAGTCCAGATCTGGAATCATGCAATTTTAATAATGGGGAAATGAGTATGAATCTAGTTGTGTATTTTCAAAAAAATACTGATGGAGGCAAAGCAAGCAATATGACACTTAGTGTTTCACTAAGGAACAAGGAAAAAAATGAAGAAATTGAGGTGTCTAACTGTAGTGCATTACCCAAGGTTCAGATAAGTGAAGCACAACCAGATAATGAAAAGGTGTTTGCGGATGCAAAACAGGCATTAATCAACAAAATTAGGCTCGGTATTGTTGAGCACCTAAAAAATCAAATCGAGGAAGACAAAGGACGCAAAGTAACAAAATTATTAATAAACAAAAAGCAAAAGAAACTAGAGGCAATTCTGGGCGATAAGATTGTAGATAAACAGGCAAAACCTGACGTAGTGGAAGAAGTTAAGCAAGCAGCTCCAAAAGCTCCGGTGATGATTGTTGCTGATACTGAAAACCTTAGTAAGGATGAAGTTGCTAAGTTAAAGCAAGAAATTGATACTAATCAAAAGGAGCTCGAAACTCTTACAATAAAAAATGGTGAATTGTTAGCAAAAAAATCTGAGATGTTGGAAAACATTGAACTAGCAGAACAGAAACTAAAGGAATTAGATGCAACACTTACTCCACAAGAGTTAGAGTCGGAAATAAGAATAAATATACGAGCACTATTAGACAACGAAGAAATAAAAAAACTTAAGCCAACTTTGTTGGACAAAGATATAAGTTTAGATAGTACAAAAGATGGTTTTGTAATTAAAACAAAAATTAAATTAGACAAAGTTCCATACAAGACTTTTTTGGCTTCTATAAATGTCTCGGTCGAAATTACTATGATAATGCCCTTGATAAACAGCAGAGATAATAAATTATCTCTTGGAGACATAATTATAAAAACAAACAGGGGGGAAGATGGAGATAAAGCCGCAACAGAAAAACTGAGCCCATATTTAGATAAAATAATACCTGGAATCAAAGTACATTTTGAAACTAAGTACAAAAGAAAAGTAGCTTCTATGAAAATAGAACGGGGAAATTTATATATAGAATTTGAAACAACACAAGGAGAAACAAAAAAAGAAAAAGTTTTATCTGATTTAGAAATACTAAAAAATGAAATAGTTGAACTAGACAAAAAGCTTACTAAATCAAACGTTAGCAGGATGCTTTTGATACGTTTAATTGATGAGGCGCAGAAAAAAATGAAGGAATTGGAAGGAAATAAGGGCGTACTTCCAGAAGCTCTAGAAGTTGTGGAGCCTGTTCCTACAAAATCTGATTTTGTACAAGAGGGGATCGAGGGTGATGAACTAACCAAAGCTATGGCTAATTTGAAATCAAGCGTTGACTATGAGCTAAGAGGAATTGTGGAAAAAATTCTGGCAACTAACCAAGGTGTTTTTTATTCCATTAAAGCGGGTGAAAGAGCTTCAGATATATATATAGATATGTGCAAAGGAAAAAACCCTTATAACTTTCCTATTGCAGAGGGAGCGTTGTTAAAAATAATGCGTAATAAGGAAAACAAGGTAGTAATTACATCGAACACCATTGGCTCAGGGCCAATAAGAGAAAAACTTTTGACTTTGATTTTAAACAAAATGATAGATGAGTTAAACAAACAAGAAGCAGAAGTAAATACAGCTATTGAGGAACCTCTTATAGTTTCGAAAACTTACCCTGGGACTGAAGGTGCTCCTGACCGTAAAAAAGCAATCCTGGAGGCTGCCTTGGCACAGATAGCCATACTTGAAGGAAAAATGGAAGTGGGGGCAAGAAAGATAAAAGAAATGGAAGAGGAGACTGCTAGACTTGAAGAAATGCTCAAGAAAAAAAGAAAAGAGGAGAAAAAATAGCAGATAACAATTAAAGTTTTGTTTTTGATATAATAGATATAAATGCAAGATGATAAACAAAAAAAACTGAAAGAAGTGTATAATAAAGCCATCTCAGACATGGAACAAATTGTTGCCGACCACAAAAAAGCAATGCAAGATATACTGCGTGAAGCTGACGAGGAAAGGATTGAGGAATTAACAGCTAAGTTAAAAAATAACAATGGCTAAAAAAAAAGAAAAGGTGCCCGAGGCTAAACCTGAGACTATACCAGAAGAAACACCGATAGTAGAAACACTTCCATTAACTGTGGGCGACGCGATGGAAGGAATAGAAGCTATAGAACAAGCAGCTGAAAAAGCTATTGGGGAACAAACTGAAACTGCACAAAATAAGGCACCAGAAAAAACTAAGAAAATTAAGGATACTACTGAAGAAGCTAAAAAGAAGTTAAAAAAAGGTGCCAAAGGTGCAAAAAAGGCAGTGCAGGAGGCTGGAGGTGGAATGACCGAAGATGAAATAGAGGCACAAATAACAAAAAACAAAAAAAATATGGAGGCTGCAAAAGCTGAGCAAGCTAAAACTGAAATGGAGCTAGGAGAATTAAAACGTACTGTTGCAGAGGCATTAAAGAAAGGGGGTGAAGATCAAGAAACACCACCACCTGCGCAACAACCTGCATCACCTAGCAACCCAAGTAGAGCACCCGGAACACAGCAATTCAATAATGCTGAAGCCAATAAGCTTTTGGATGCAGCAAGGGATGCAAGAGATGCATGGGTAAAAGATAGAAAAAAAGTTCCAGATGGTGAGCAACTAAAAAAAGCATGGCGTCAAAAAAGAATAGAGTATGCAAAATACTTGAAAGATGGTGGTCACGAAATCGAAGGTCAAATATATTTGTTTGATGAATTTGAATTTGAAACAAAACAAGAGATGGGTGCTGGTGAAAAAATAGTGGCCAAAATAGCGGACTTCTCAGAGTGGTGGAATAATCTTGGCAACGGAACTGGGGGATTAAATACAACAGCACGAATCACAAAGTCTCTAGTGAGCAGTACTATTATCATCGGCATGACAGCTTTTTCACTGAATACACAAAAAGCTGCAACCTACATAGGAAACAGAATGTTGATGGGTTTGGGAGGTGCCTCATTAGCTGAAGCAATACGTTTATTGCCACTTAAAAACAAAAATAAATTCGTAAATATTCTTATAGGTATGCTTGTTGGAGCAGCTAGTGCTGCTGTTATTTCAGCACTTATGCCCGTCATTGCCTCGCTGATTGCAGGGGGAGCAGTAGTCTCAGCTTCTGCAATGTCTATTCTTACAGCTGCTGGATTTGGTGCTGGAGGCTCACTGTTGAGTAAAGGTATTCATGAGGGTAGGCAAGTACTAGCAAACTCAAAAAAAATAGACCTTGATTTTTCAGAAGAAAGTTTGAACAAGGATAAAAAACTTTATATTGAAGCTATAGATATTAATAATTTTGAAGCAATTGAAAAAGACATCAAAGAGGCTCTTGTGTCATATAATTCAATGAGAGCTCTGAGATTTGGTGCGGATTGTGTGGAAAAATTAGTAGTCAGCGCATCTATATCTGGAGCTTCACAAGCTATACAGCATTTCTCTGGAGAAAACACTACACAGAATAGTACAGAACAAGCCCCTACTGAAACTGAATCAAAAGGATTATGGGAAACTATAAAGGGCTGGAACCCTTTTGGTGGAAGCGCTGAACACAAAGGAGATAGTCAGGAAAGTCAACATGCTAAAGATAATTCAACTACAAAAAGTATGGGTGATCTTAGCAATCAAGTAATGAAAAGTGCTGGGTTAAACGAACCCATACCTGAAAAACCGGCACCTTATGAATTTGGAAATCAAGAGCAAAGTGATGGCACTGTGTCATCCACAGAAACAACAACAGCTACAACTAGCCTAGGCCCAACGGCACCTACTGCCTCCATAGAACAGCACACAACACCACCAGAGACACATGTTAACGAGCATGCAGTAGTTACCAAGGCGGATGAACACAATGGTATTACTTGGGTAATTAAGGACCAACTTTTGGCAGATAAAGAGATGTGTGAAAAGCTCCACATCGACCAAGACAGGCTTGCCCACGACAAAGTATACGCAGCACACAAAACAGCTGAGATCGCCGAGGCAGAGGGTTTAATGAAAAAAGGCTCAGATGGCAAATGGCAGGAGGTAGGAGTAAAAGCTCCTCATGATGGCAAGGCCTATGCTTATGAACTAAGTGTAGATAAAGACGGAAATCCGCACCTAACTGAGAAGGTTGTAGACGTAGACCTAGATGAAAAAGGAAATATAACTAAAATCCATTCTGACAAAGCAGTGGTGGTAGAAACACACCAAAAAGGTGATGCTTTTGAAGTTACTAAAACTGGAGCAGGTGAAGGCATAGAAGATGGCACACATGGAAAATCTGGCTATAACTTTGAGTACGACCGTGGGGAGCATCATTATGAGACACCACATCCTGCCCCAGGTTCATCCCACACTAATGAGTCCTTGTCTGGAGATGGTGTAGTAGTTAGGAAAGAAGGCGAGGGAGATTTGAATGGGGAT
Source organism: uncultured Candidatus Saccharibacteria bacterium (assembly GCA_964480325.1). Classification (GTDB taxonomy): domain Bacteria; phylum Patescibacteriota; class Minisyncoccia; order Phycocordibacterales; family UBA9973; genus UBA9973. The sequence continues at coordinate 6,362 of CAYZOL010000028.1, forward strand.
GGCGTAGTAATGAAAAAGGCTGAAGATGGCGGTGATGGTAATAAAACACCTTCGCAGGAGACTGACATTGCAAAACTTGATGAATGGCCAATTATTAGTAAAATGACTGCTGGTGATTTCTTTGCCATACCTGAAAGGGACTTAACCCCTGACCAAAAGCAGGTTCTTGATTTTTATTATGAAGTGGACAAGGCTGATCCTCACATTAAGGAGTATATTGAAACACACCCAGATAAAACAATGGAAGAAATTAGGGAATTGTCAGAAAAAGTACTGAGCGGAAATATTGAAATATATTCAAATGAACAAGTTGGAAAACACGTACATGAAAATGCTCTAGAGCATCGACAAAGAATAATAAGCAGAGCAACAGAAAGCGGAACTGAGCTAGGAACTGAAACAAAGTTCTGGAAGCACCACCACGATGACAACATGTTAGAAAAATGGCAACACTACAAAAATGGAGACTCTTTCATGAGTGGAAAAATGGAAAGGCTAATGCATGAAATTACAGTAGTAAGAAATGAGCAACTGGAGCATGATGGACAAACTGTAAAAATAAGCCCAAACGACACCATAGATTCATACTTAAAAAAGCTTACTTATGGAACGCAGTTGTCACACACTGAGGATGCACTAGATAACTACTACTACCATGGTGGCAAAGACCCAATAGGTACACCGGAAGAACCACCCATGCCAAAACCAAGACTCACAGAAGCAAATATACAAAGTAATACCAACGACGGTAATGGTAATGAGGATTTAGCAGTGACAAATTTTGATAAAATGTCTGCGGCTGATTTTATTAAAGAGGCTAGAAATGGAAGCTTGATAAACAACCCAGAAGCACAGGAAATTTATGTGAAGTATGTAGAGGCTCAGGAACATAGAAGTATTCCTGCCCCAGGCAAAATAAGAGAAGAGAACTGGTCAATGGCTAGATTTAAACAGGAAATAGGATTTGATGCTGAAAATACTAAACCAGCTGGTTCAGAAGTGAGACATGATGCAACCGACGCAAAAGCATTAAATGAAGCAGCAAACGAAATGGACAATAGCAGTTTTCACAGAAACAACGTATCAGAAAATAATTATAATTTAATCTTCCCAGAGGCAAATCCAGAAATCGTAAATAGTAAAGACCCTGCGGTAGTTGATATATGGAACGCTGCTCACAATAGAAGCCTTGAGGCTCAATCTGATGGTGCCAAAGAGATTTTGGACGCTGGCGTAAGTGGTGCTAGCCCAGAAGTAAAGCCATTAGCACATTATTTGGAAAAAATACACAGCGTAACGAGACTAGAGCCATTACCAGGGGAAGATGCAAGAGATTACATAAATAGGGGTTTGGATAAAGCTGTAGTTGATGGAACATTGGATAAGTTGAAACTCACAGCTGATGAGATGAAGCAGTTTAATATTATAGAGGCGAGTGAATTACATGGTATCGAAACCTTCGAAGAAGTAAAAAGATCACCGGAATGGATTAATATCTCCGATACAAAAGCCACTTCATTATTTTCAGCAGGTATGGCGCCAGGTTTAAACTTTGAACCGTTGGATAATAATGAACAAATAAGAATATTCAATTATCTTTACAACAAGGAATATTTGCCTGCACTTGCGCACGAGAAACAATTTGGTCCAAGCTCTGAGTTTGATAATAAAAAGATTCAAGTATATATTGCAGATAACCCTGAGATCAAATCTGGACAGTTGTTGGACAAACTACATAAGGCAAATGAGGCTTATGGGAAGATGAGTCCTGACTCAAAGACTGACGACAATTTAATCCCATCAACTGGTAAAGAAGGATCTCAATCCAACCAAAAGCCATCATCACCCGATAATATGGTACCGTCGACTGGCAAAACACTTGCGCCACAACAACAAACTACAAATGATGTACTAACACCATCGCAAGGTGGAACATCTGCACCAAAATTAGACGCTAAGCCAGCTAGTAATACCGATGGCATGGTGCCTTCGGGTGAGAACGATAAAGCAAAGAACGTTCCAGAAAAGGCACAACAAAGTAAAGATGAAGACAACCTTGTACCTTCAGGTGATAATACTAATACAGAGAGTAACATAGAGGTGAAAAACGCTCGTCTTCTTGAAAATTACCAAGCTCATGGAGTAGCAATGGGCGTAACACCAGAACAATTCCAAACGGCATATGAAAACCGTGACAAAGACAATACATTCAAAAATTGGGCACGAGAGTATGCTCCATTGGTGAATACAAAAGATGTCGAAGGAGTGCATGAAACTATTCAGATTACAAAACCACTTATTGATATGACAGAAACAAAAACCGAGACTGTAAACTATGATTCTTTACCATTTAAAGATGCATACAAAAAGGCTGAAGATGCTGGACTAGAGGTGTTTAGATATAAGGGCCTTGATTATAAAGTTACTAATAATCCAGAAGATATTGTTGGTACAACTCCTGGCGCTTTAGACAAAAATCCAAACCCAAGCGATAAATCTGCGACCAAAACCTGGACCACAAGAATTAAAGGTGGAGAAGATAAGTAACTTTTAATATATACATAAAAGGGACGTAGAATACAAAACCGCCACTTCTTTTTGAAGCGACGGTTAGGAATGTTTATGCGATTAAAGAAAAAAATCAATTTTTCGGCTTTTGGGTGGCCGGAGTGGGCTTTTTTGTTGCGGCGGCCGGCGAGGTGGCTGGTTTGGTTTCACCAACCTTCACACCGGGAGCAACCAGGGGCTCCGCCTCCTCCCACTCTGGGAGAAGATAGGGTGGGTTAGATGGCCCGCCGCCGGCTACTAACTGATAATTTTTTTGCCCAAAAACAACCAGTCCGGTTTGGTCATTAAGCATTAATGTCCAAGTGCCGTTTTGATCATTTGAGCGCCCAAAAGTGAGGAAAAATTTTTCATCTTTCCAGAAAGTTATTTGGGCACGAGTCGGATTTCCGAGCGAATCTGTTTTGATGCTGCCCTTAATAATTTTTCCCGGGGTAAAAGGAACGACGACGACAGGTGCGAAAGACAGAAACTTTACTTTCCCTTCCGAGCCGAGGACAGCTTTGGAAATCGTGCCTCTGGACTGAAGCTCAATTGTGTCTGGGCCGGACACTATCTGAGCATTCTCCAAAACGGAGACGGGCACTCCTTTTATGAAGTAATCGCAAAAAGGAATTCTTTCGGGCTCCTCAGGTTTCGGCAGGGAATCGAGCTGGGTTGCAGAAATTTGAGTTTGGGTTTTTGGAGCGCAGCTCGTCAGGCTGCTAATGAAAATAACGAAAGCGAAGAAGAAAAAAAGTTGCTGGCGCATGGTTTAAAAAATTTAAGTTTAGAAAAATGGTGACCACAATTCCCGCAAACAGGTGCTGTGGTCACCATTTTTCAAAACAAAAATTTTTCACATGAAAAAATTAATCCAGATTTTCAATGAGCCCTATTCGCCATACTAAAAACCTTTTGGGCGAATATACAATCACAAGCAGAGTAGCACATTATCGTCAAAAAGTCAATATCGACTGACGACCATATGCTTGGTAAAATATATACATGAAAAGTGACTCTAAAAAAGAAAAAGCTGTAACTATAGCGATGTTTGAAAAAGGCATGGACTTTATGGCCAAATCTTTCAAAAAAGTTTTTGAAAAACTTGATAGGCATGACAAAGCTTTTGAGAAGGTTTTTGAAAAGCTTGATAGGCATG
>CAYZOL010000029.1:0-9606 GCA_964480325.1 uncultured Candidatus Saccharibacteria bacterium
ATTTCCCACTTTTTCCCACTTGCCTTACATTGTACACCACTATCTCCCACACAGCAAAACACCCCTCTGTGGATAACCCAGTAGTATATTTTGGCAACATCTAAAATGCCCCGACTTTAATCGGGGCATTGCCAAAACTCACTATCCGGGATAACCACGAGGGGTGTTTTTATTTAAAATTTATATTTATAACTTATTAAAGCGGCACAGTTGGACCCAAACTATCTCCTTTTTCTTTAAAGATGGGCGAGCCTTGATCAAATGGGTTTGCATTATCATAATCCGTTGGAGTTAATGGGAGTTCTAATTTATAACTTTTTGTCAAAGTAGTAATATCCAACTCAAGTTGTTTTTGTTCTTCTTCTGTTCTTTTATTTGGATGGATATTTTGTAATAACTTTACCCTATCAAGCATAGTTTGAACTGTTTTTTTCTCATCATCACTTGCATTCCTATTTGCATACTCATGATAAGCCTTATCCCATAGATCAATTTTTTCACTTATCACTTCGCTTTTTTTGCCTCCACCAAGATCAAATTTTTTAAAATCAAATAGTGTCATAAAATTTTATTCTTCTTTAATTAATAATTTCCTCGCGAACCATGTAAAAAATGATACCAAAAATGCGCCTAAAATGGCAGAGAGGAACCCATCTACTTCGAAGCCTTTAATGAATGTCGACATAAACCAAAAAAGCAGTCCGTTTATCACAAATGAAAATAACCCTAAAGTCAGTATCGTAATCGGCAACATGAAGATATGGATGATAGGCTTTATGAAAAAGCTAATCACTCCCCACACAAATGCCACGATAAGCGCCGTGTAAAAATTAGCAACTGTTATCCCTGGCAATATATATGCCACGAGTAAAAACGCCCCAGAACCAATTAACCATTTCAATATAAATTGCATAACTATATTATACCACTTTTGCAATTAATCATTACTAGGCAGTGGTTTCATTAGCGGAAACATGACTGTCTCTCGGATAGACTCTCCAGCAAGGACCGCGAAGAGGCGTTCGCCAAAGCCAAAACCGCAAGTTGGTGGCATGCCATGTTCGAGCATCTCGACGAAATCCCATTCTGGCATCATTGCCTCATCGTCGCCTCTTTCTATCATTTTTTGTTGTAGTTCAAATCTTTCTCTCTGGTCGAGTGGGTCATTTAATTCTGAAAATCCATTCCCAAGTTCACTCCCCGCTATTAGGGGCTGAAACCTCTCAGTTAACTCAGGATTCGAGGGTAGTGATTTCGCAAGTGGTGAAACTATCTTTGGGTGGTGAACCAAAAATGCAGGACCAGAAATTGTCTTCCGGCAATATTTCCAAAGTGTGTCTATGAGTCTCTCTCTGTTCTGCCCTTCATACTTTATGCCTAGCTCTTTTGCCTTACTTTCCATTTCTTCTAGGGAAGCAGAAAGTATGTCAATACCAGTTTTTTCAAGCACTGTGTCGCGATAGTCAATCCGTGGCCAAGCATTAGCTAAATCAAATTCATGCCCACGGACAGAAAACTTAGTAGTGCCAAAAACTTCCTGGGCTACGTATTTATAAAGATTCTCAACTAGCTCCATACCTTTTTCATAATCAGCATACGCCCAGTAGAATTCCATATTGGTAAACTCCTGCAGATGGTCAGGGCTAGAGCCCTCGTTCCTATACACTCGTCCGATTTCAAAAGTTTTTGGAAAGCCTGCCGCCATGAGCCTCTTCTGCCAAAGCTCCCCCACTGAGATACGCAAGTATACCGGCATGTCATAGTCATTGTGATGCGTCTTAAAAGGTCTGGCTTCTGCACCGCCTGTGGTTACCTCGAGAGTTGGAGTTTCAACTTCTAAGAAACCTTCCTTAACCATGAAGTCTCTCGTGGCACTCCAGAATTTTGATTTCTTTTCGAGAAGACTGCGAAGTTCAGGATTAGTTAAAATATCTAAATATCGTTTCCTATACCTTTCATCATCGTCTGTGATGCCATGCCACTTTTCAGGAAGTGGAAGTAGGGTTTTTGTAAGCATCAGCCAGTCGGTGGCTTCTTGAGTTTTCTCCCCTCTTTTGGTGGTAAAAAATGTGCCAAATGTTTCCACAAAGTCACCAATGTCAGCAGCGTCGTTAAAAAAATTTAGTTTATCTTCACCTAGAATATCTTTCTTTAATAAAACTTGAAAATTCGCTGTACCATCAAAAAGTGTCAGAAATATTATAGCCCCTTGCCCACGCATGGACATTACTCTGCCTGCAACCCATTTTGAGACTTTATCCTTTTCATAAGCATCGCAGTTAAGTACGGCTTCATTTAGAGTTATTTCTCGACGGGAGATGGTAGAAAAAGGATTGACCCCACGCTCCTTTAGGAGGTTGAGTTTCTTTATGCGAACATCTCGAATTTCTTCTATAGACATTTATTTTTTTGTTTAAGGTGTGAGCACCCTAAATGTAAACTTAAGAAACATTAATTATCTTATAATTAGCTGTACCGTTTGGTGTGCTAAAAGATACTTTATCACCCTTTTTCTTTCCAAAGAATGCTTGCCCAAATGGAGACTTGTGTGAAATCTTGCCTTCTTTTATATTTGCCTCCTCAGAGACGACAACAAGATAAGTTTTCTCTTCTTTGTCTACTTATTTTAATACTCATATTGTAGAGCATACTTCAATAGTATCACCTCCTTTGGCTTTTACTATATGTGAAGACTGTAATATTTGCTCAATTTCCTTTATACGCGCCTCAAGCTTACCCTGATCCTCTCTGGCTTGATGATATTCTGCATTCTCTGAAAGGTCGCCAAGAGATTTTGCGTATTCGAGTGCCTCCAAAATTTCCCTCCTTTTTACTCCTTTTGAATTCTTTAGTTCTTCTTCTAATGCTTTCTTTTTTTCCTCTGTTATATAATCTACTGTATTATCCATAAAAAGATATTAGCTTTTTTAAGGGTAAAAGTAAACCCACCCAGTCTTCTAAAAATGAACGGAGGGGCCTTGCTATATATTTTCTGTATGATAATATACCCCATATGGCAAAAACAATTATCGAAATAAAGAAAAACCCAAACGAAAACAACGGTAGTGTTTTGCGCCGTTTTTCTAGGCGTGTTCAAGAGTCCAGCATCATCCGAAAAGTCAAAAAGGATCGCTACAATGAAAGAGCTGAATCTAAACTAAAAATGAAAAGAAGCGCACTAAAAAGAATGGAGAAAAGAAAGGAGATTGAAAAGCTTCGCAAACTAGGAAAAATCAAGTAATATCTCAAAAAGCATTAAAAGGAAGTAGTATGGAAGATAACATCTCAATAACAAACAAAACAAAGGGTAAGTTACCAAACTTACCCTTTGTTTATATAAAAAACGACATTTTGGGTAAAAAATACACATTATCCGTTGCTTTTGTTGGAGCTAGTAAGTCTAGAGAAATAAATAATAAATACAGAAACAAAAACTACGCCACAAACGTACTCTCCTTCGAGCTCTCCAAAACAGAAGGTGAAATTGTTATGTGTCCAACAATAATCAAAAAGGAGTCAAAAGATAAAGAAAAGAATTTTGGTAAAAATTACAAAAACCTTCTTGGGTATCTCTTTATCCATGGAATGTTGCACCTGAAGGGCATGGACCACGGTACAAAGATGGAAAGGAAAGAGTCATTCTTTGTGAAAAAGTATTTATCCCGTACTAAATTTTAAATTAAGTGATATAATAACGATATTGGAATTAAAATTTAAAATTTTAGTATCGGAATGATAAGAAATATTTCTATTGGAATAGACATTGGTACCAGCATGACTAGGGTCATTGTTGGAGAATATATAAAAGGTGAGGATAATCCTAAGATAATTGGAGTTGGTGAAGCACCAACTGTTGGCATGAGGCACGGCTATGTTGTATCAAAGCCTGAAGTTGTAAAGTCATTAAAAAACGCAGTACTACAGGCTGAAAAGACTTCCGATATAAAAGTAAGGAGAGCCTATGTATCCATGGGTGGCTCAACTCTGAAGAGTTTTGTAAATACAGGAAATGCAATAATTTCAAAGGCTGATAGTGAAGTAACAAACCTTGATATTAATAATGCACTTTTAGACTGTGAAGAAAATATAAACTTAAGTAACAAAAAGATTTTACAGGTTTTTCCTATTTCATATAAACTAGATGGCAAGGAGGTCTTAGGCAGGCCGGAGGGTATGCATGGTAACAAGCTTGAAGCTAAAGCGCTTTTTGTTACTTGCTCAAACCAGCACTTTGAGGACTTGATGGAAATCATTACGCTTGCTGACATTGACCCAGTGGATGTGATTGCATCCCCTATAGCAGCATCATATGTCGCATTGTCTAAAAAACAAAAAATAGTAGGTGGGGCATTAATAAATATTGGTGCAGAGACAGTGTCGATGGTTATTTATGAAAATGAAACGCCCATAGCACTGCATACATTTTCCATTGGTGGAGAAGATATCACAAATGATATTGCCTTGGTACTAAAGATACCGCTTGAAGAGGCCGAACAGGTAAAACTTGGAAATTTTTTAGAAAAATATCCAAAGAAAAAGGTTGACGATATAATAAACGCGCGATTGTCAGACATTTTTGAACTAATCGAGAATCATTTAAAGAAGATAAAAAGAAACGAACTCTTACCTGCTGGTGTGATCTGGATAGGTGGAGGTTCAAATATTGTAGGTCTTGAAGAAGCTTCAAAAAGTGCGCTCAAGCTACCTGTAAGGATTGGCAGCACTGAAATGTTTGGTAATGTCAAAACTAAACTTCGCGACCCTTCATGGTTTGTAGCATTAGGACTTATAATTTCTGGAAAAGAAGGTGTCGGTCACTCTGATGCAGGAATGTCAAATATTTTTAAAGATATCAAAAGTTTTTTTGGTAAAGGACTAAAGCAACTCCTGCCATAAATTATTGTCCAGTGTTATTTGGTTGATACATAAGGTGAAATCTGTCAAGGGTTTCGCTTTTTAGATTTTCTGCTATTATAGCTTCTATACAAGTCCTGATTATCAGGATCCCTAGCAAAAGCAAGGGATTAATATAAAATAAACAAAAATGCCTAAAGTAAACCCAGAAATAGAGAGTTTCGCAAGGATTGTGGTGATTGGTATCGGAGGTTCCGGGAAAAATGCTGTCAACCACATGATAAATTCAAAAGTAAAAGGTGTGTCGTTTATAGCGATGAACACCGACACCCAAGATCTGCACAATAGTTTAGCAGAGAAAAAAATTCACATTGGTAAAAATTTGACCAAGGGTCTTGGTGCAGGAATGAACCCAGAAGTAGGCAAAAAAGCAGCTGAAGAAACAAAAGCAGAAATCCAAGATGTAATAAAGGGCGCAGACATGATATTCATCGCTTGCGGAATGGGTGGCGGCACTGGAACTGGTGCAGCTCCAATAGTAGCACGTGCAGCAAAGGAGCAAGGAATCCTAACTGTTGCAGTAACTACAAAACCATTTTTCTTTGAAGGAAACTACCGAACAAAAATCGCAGAAAAAGGAATAGAGGAGCTAGCAAGAGAAGTAGATGCAATAATCATAATTCCTAATGACAAGCTTTTGCAACTTGCAGACAAAAATACAAATTTCAAAGATGCGTTTGCACTTTGTGATGACGTACTTCGCCAAGCAGTGGAAGGAATATCTGACCTTATTACTACTCCAGGAATTATAAACGTAGACTTTGCGGATATAAGAGCAGTAATGTCAGACGCAGGATCAGCTCTTATGGGGATAGGTAGTGCATCAGGAGAAAACCGCGCTACAAAGGCAGCTATGCAAGCTATAAACTCTCCGCTTCTGGAAGTGTCAGTAAATGGTGCAAAGGGTGTGTTGTTTGCAATATCAGGTGGTGATGACATAACAATAAATGAAATCCAAGAAGCAGCAAAAATAATAACTGAGTCCATTGATAAAGATGCAAAGGTAATTTTTGGTACTATTTTTGACGACAAACTAAAGAAAGGAGAACTAAAGGTAACCGTGATCGCAACTAACTTCCCTACTGATTTGCCAAAGAAAACCCTTTTTAACGCTATGCCTTTGGGCAACCAAACTGTGGTAAAAGAGGAGAACGCTCAAGCAGTAAAAAAAGAAATACATAATAGTATTATGAATAATAACGCACCAAGCGTCAGCCCAACACAAAGCACTGTAGACTTTGTAAAAAGAACAGAAAGGAAGGAAGTGCCTGAAGAAATAATCATAGATGATGACAACGACGACTGGAGCGCTGTTCCAGCATTTCTAAGACGCAACAAAAAATAGCAAGTGCATAGGTTTTTAAAATTTTAAAAAGTGTAGCACAAGTGCTATAATACTTTAATGACTTATGATTTGATAATAATAGGTGGTGGACCAGCGGGAACCTCTGCTGCTGTTTATGCTGCACGAAAAAGACTAAAAACACTTTTCATAACTGCCGAATGGGGTGGACAAAGTGTAGTATCTGAAAACATATATAACTGGATAGGGACTCCTACGATATCTGGCGCCCAGTTGGCTAAGAATTTTAAGGACCACGTAATGGCAAACGCTGGAGATACCCTAGAAGTAAAAGAGGGTGAAAAAGTTACTACTGTTTTAAAAAACGATGACGGAACTTTTTCTGTAAAGGTAGAGTCTGGTGAAAGTTTTGAAACAAAGACAGTACTAGTGGCTACTGGCTCTGGCCGGCGCAAACTTGAAGCCAAGGGCGCAGATGAGCTTGAACACAAGGGACTCACCTACTGTGCGTCTTGCGATGGACCGCTTTTCTCTGATATGGATGTGGTTGTAATTGGTGGAGGTAATGCTGGTTTTGAATCAGCCTCCCAGCTACTTGCCTACTGTAAAAGCGTAACCCTACTTCACAGGAGTGAAAAATTTCGCGCGGATGAAGTTACCGTGGAAAAAGTATCCAAAAATCCAAAATTCAAAGCAATAAAAAATGTAGATATACTTGAAGTAAAAGGTGAAAAGTTTGTAGAAGGAATTGTATATAAAGACAAAACTACTGGTGAAACTGTTGAGCTACCGGTATCAGGTATTTTTGTTGAGATAGGTCAGATACCAAATACTGACTTTTTGAAGAATGTAGTAAAACTAGACGAGTACAACAGAGTAAAAATAGACCCTAATAATCAAAAAACAGAAACGCCCGGTATCTGGGCTGCTGGCGACTGCACTACTATCCTCTATCACCAAAACAACATCGCTGCCGGTGACGCAGTGCGAGCACTTGAGGATATATACCTAGCGATACATGCTAAGTAAAATTAATTATTAAATATAATATTTTTTATTGAGTCCAAACTAACTCCTGAAAATTCTGCTGGGATTTTTTGTTTTATTGTATCTATAATATTTGCGTTACATATTTTTGAAAGCTCTGCAATGTCAGCCTTTGTGAGCTCCTTGTTGGCTGACTCATTCATGATGTACATTATTGCATCACGGTCTTGTACATGCTCAAGCCCGAGTGCGTGACCAAACTCATGCATTACAACACGCTCTAGCTTTGTTTTATTTTCATATTGATAAATATCTATCCACTCCCCATCTGGGCCACTATGGTATACACCTTCCTCAAACTCCCCAAGCTGGTTAGCACTTATATCATTATACTTCTCTACGCCCAAATTAAGTGCGCTTGAAAGCGAGTTAAGCGTACGACTCATTGAGTTTAGCTCTCCTACCTTTTCATTTAGAGTTTGTTGCATACTATTTAGCGTATTGGACTCAGCGCTTAACCATGCGCGCTCAGCCTCAAACTCTGAATATGTCTTTTTGTCCGCACCACCTTTGCTATTCCAAAAAGCAACACTTTTTTCATATTCCTTGTTCCTAGCTTGAAAGGTTGCAACTCTCATTTCAAAAACTTCTTTTTCATTTTGATACAAAATTGTGGTGCTATCATATTTTGCTTTTAATGCATAATATGATTCCTTACTAGTGGCTATGTCTGTATTCATTTCCTTAAGTTTTACAGTTGCATCTTGGCGAGAGTCGTACACAAGATTCACTGGCATGCCACCTGTTTCCTCGTATTTGAACAAATCCTTGTTGTATGCGGCCTCCCATTTGTCCTCAGCATTTTTTAGATACTTCAAAAATTCATCTCGAGGAAGGTTAAACCGTTCATCATAGGCACCAATACTGTAAGTAATCGGCATAGCACATGGAAAATATTGGCTCTTTGCTAAACGAAATGCATTTAAAATTTGATTTTGATACACGTATGCCAAAACCCCCACCAGGGCCAAAAGTAAAATATTTTTAATAAAACTCATAACTACAATTATAGCTCGATATGTTTAAATGTTATAATCTACAAATAATAAGGGACATTTTACTTGTACATATAAACTGTAAAATCATGAGGTAAGTAGCCAGTAACAACTGTAACCTTCCCCGTCAGAGTTTTGCAATACTTGGACACCTCATCAATATCGTATGCAATAAATGTATCGTTTGTAATATGTTGTGCAGCATTTAGCATGTTGAATGCCAAGCCGTATTTTGCACATTCAAACATTTTCTTTATCATTTTAAAATAGTAATTTTTTGCGTCTGCAATATTAATATTTAATGAGCCAGAAGCAAGGACATAGTCATATTGTTCATTTACTAAAAATACATCTTGCAGTTTAATATCTGCCTTGGGTAAAAGTCTTTGTGCCTCTGAAACAAATAATGGCACTATATCGATGCCGGTATAAATAGTGTGAATATTTTTAGAGTTTAAATAAACATATAAGTCCCCTAGCCCACAACCCACGTCTAATACGCTTTTGTTGTCGAGTATTGCAATTTTAGACAGAACTTCAAATCTTATTTCCTGGTTATATTTACTATTCCAATGGACTTTTCGCGCATTTGTTTTAGAATTTTTGAAAGCGTCTTCATATATACCCTGAATTCTTTCCTTGTCATTCGACTCCATGGTAAGTATTATAGCAAAAAACTCTTTCGTTCAGACTCATCAAAATGCTCAATCGCGTATCGAAGTGTCGTACGTGGCATTTTGTACTTATGCTTGTTTAGGAAATTTACAAGCGTATTTTTGTCCTTCTTGCCTACCTCACGGAGCATCCAGCCCACTGCCTTGTGGATTAAATCATGTTTGTCATTTAATAATACCTCCGCAATTTTTAAGGACTCACTCAACTTTCCTAGTTTTATAAACTGAAAAGTGGAAACTATGGAAATGCGCTTTTCCCAGAGATTCTTAGAGTGCGCTAATTTTTCCAAAATCTCTATTGCTTGTGGATTGTCTAACAAGTACAAACCTACTATTTTATGTGCGCTTGCATCTACAAGGTCCCAATTGTTCACTTGCTTTGAGTTTTTTAAGTAAAATTTGTAGATTTTCTCTCGCACTTTTTTGTCCCCTTTTTCAAATTGATGCACCAGTATAAAAAGGGCAATAAGCCTCTCCTCATGGATTTTAGAATAAAGTAATACCCTTATATCCTCAATAGGTAGTTCAAAGTACTTCTTGGCTACACTGCGCGTTTCAGGTACTGTGGCACCAAGGAATACATCCCCCGCGCCATACTGGCCTTTCTTGGTCTTAAAAAACCTCTCCGAGTTTATCTTCCTCTCTTTGCTACTAAATTTTCTTAAGTCTTTTT
>CAYZOL010000030.1:0-1910 GCA_964480325.1 uncultured Candidatus Saccharibacteria bacterium
CATATAATTATGTTAAAACCCCAATTAATGTAGATCCAGAGCAAGAAAAAAGAGCGGAAGGCATAAACAATAGCTATGAGCGTGATTCAAAAAAAACTTTTTATTATGAAATGGAAGCTCAAGAGGAGCTATTAAAGCAAAAAGTTTCTGCTGGTGAAATGGAGTTTGTTGGAGAAATGAGTTTCGACAATTATATAGAATTAAGAAAAAGCAATAAAGAAGTAAACGGATCAAATTTTGAGCTGATACCTTCCTTCGATAATACTAAAGAAAACACGACAGATATGAGAAAAGTTTATGCATACCTTAATTTTCCTCAAAAGTAATTTTTTCTAACTGGAATTTGATCCAGTTTACAAAGACAAATTCGGTAACCTTTCCACCTTTTCTATATCTGCGAAATTTTTGCGGATTGCATTATGGTAAGCGGCAACAGCAATCATCCCAGCATTGTCGCCGTAGAGTTTTTTATTTGTAGGGAAGTGGATGCGATAGTTTTTACCAAACTTTTTTCTTAGGGTTTTTCGAAGCTCTAAGTTGGCTGAGACTCCTCCACCTAAAATTATGTCTTTCACTTCGTATTTTTTTGACACCTCTTTCAACGCAATTTCAGTTTTTGCGAGTAATGCTTCAATAGCGGACTTTTGAAACGATGCTGCTATATCATAAATAATTTGTTTCTTTTCTTTTGGACTCATTCCTTCAGTAAAGACTTTTCTAGTCAGATAAAGCACTGCAGTTTTGAGACCTGAGTAGCTCATGTCTGTAGTTTTGGATTTGGACATCGGTACAGGAAGGGGGAAGCGCGAGGCGTCGCCCATTTTTGCAAACTCCTCAACTATTGGTCCACCTGGATATCCGACTTCAAGCATGCGGGCAACTTTGTCATAGGCTTCACCCATGGCATCGTCTAGAGTCATGCCGAGAATTTCATACTCCCCGTGATTTTTCATAAGGACTATTTCAGTGTGGCCACCAGAGACGAGTACCGCTATGAGCGGGAACTCATATTTTATTTTTGGATTGCCTTTTGCATTATGAGCGAGCGTTGAATAAATATGTCCTTCCATGTGGTTTACTGCCACTAATGGTTTTTTGTACTTAGTAGCTAGCTCTTTGGCTTTATCTATCCCTACACCGAGTGCGATGGCGAGCCCCGGCCCATGCGTTACGGCAAATACGTCGATGTCTTCGAGTTTTGTTTTAGCTTTTTTAAGAGCGGTCTCGACTGTTTTGTCGATAAATTCTTGGTGCATTCTTTTGGCGATGTCGGGCACAACACCACCCCATTTTTTATGGAATTCAATTTGTGATGAAACCTCGTTTGATATTATGTTGTCGTTTTTACTTATGGCGACAGAAGTGTCATCACAAGAAGTATCTATGGCAAGTATACGCATATATATTTATTTTATCGTGAATTACTAAACACAAACTTTTCTTCAGTACGGATTTTTTGAAGCTTAAAAAATCCTGAAGTTGCCTCGCCGTCGCTCGGCAAACCCTTTCGAAAAGTTGTGTTTGGTAATTCAAGATATTTTTTAGCACTTTGTTGCATAATAATCACTAACTGTTATTTTCCTCTGTGTTTCATTTTTACCGTGTTCGATTTTTATCCAGACAATTACTGCGTCCTCAGAGACCTTTTCAAAAACTTCAGTTACTTTGTCCGCCCACTCTATCACAAAGACGTTACACTTTGCCACTTGGTCAAAAAATCCCAAAGTTTCTAACTCAGTCGAATCAAAAAGTCTCCAAGTATCTATGTGATAAAGAAATGGTTTCTTTTTACTTAAGTATGATTTGGTGGCAGTACTTATTTTATATTCTTTTTCAATAATAAAGGTGGGGGAGTTGATGGTTTCCTTGAACCCTAGAACTTTTGCAATACCTTTAGTCATTTAAGTTAT
>CAYZOL010000030.1:1920-9458 GCA_964480325.1 uncultured Candidatus Saccharibacteria bacterium
TACCAGTGCCGAGCTCACCCTGCATTGCGAGTATTACTGATTTGTATCCTAAGTAATGTTGGTATTTTTTGAATATTTCTTGGCCAAGTTTTTGAGTCTCTTCTCCTGAGCCTGTTACTCTTTCTAGTACTGGAGTTAGTTTGATATTGCCTTGTCTTAAAACTATTTTTTCGTTTAGTGTTGTGTCGACGACAGTTGAAGGTTCTCTTTTTGGAAGCTCTCCGGCATCTATGATAAGGTCGATTAGTTTTTTTTGTTTAGCTGAAATATTTTCCAAGATGTCATCAATACTGTAAGGCCTCTTTTGGTAAGAAGCATTTGCTGAGGTTGCAGTTATAGGCTTACCCAGTTTTTTTATAATATCAAGAACGAGTTTGTAGTCTGGAATACGTACTCCAAGAGTGCCTGCCTCTGACTCTACTCCACTTGCCACAAGCCCAAGACTCTTTGAAACCACAGTTAGTGGACCTGGTAGGAAGTTTTCATAAAGGTTCCTAGCTGTCTCATTTATCTTTACATATTTTTCCGCCATTTCTTTAGAATTTACGGCAATCGAGAGTGGTTTCCCTTCACGGCGAGCTTTATATGCCAACAATTTATCTATCGCCTTTTGGTTTGTCGCATCTGCCCCAATGCCATACATGGTCTCGGTAGGAAACACCACAAGCCCCCCTTGCTTTAGGGTCTCCACTGCTTGGTCGATAATCTGCGCTTCATTATTGCTCGTTAATTTGACTATTGTTGTCATAACATCGCCATTGTAGCATAAAATCATTGTGTAATGACTCATATACCCCTATAATTAAAGGGTGAAAATTTCAAAGATAGGAAATCCATTCAAGAGTGCAAGAAAGTATTGGAAAATACTAGGCCCGGGTCTTGCCACCGGCGCGGCGGATGATGATCCTTCAGGTATTGCTACATACTCCCAAGTAGGCGCGTCAAAGGGCCTAGGGCTTATCTGGCTTTCTTTATTTACGTTTCCACTCATGGGAGTTGTCCAAGAAATGTGCGCACGTATTGGCATAGTCACAGGTAGTGGGCTTGCGTCTAATATCAAAAGGCATTATTCTCGGAAAGTTTTGTATGTCTGCGCGTTTCTTTTGGTCTTTGCAAATGTCTTAAACATTGGTGCGGATCTTGGAGCCATGGCTGAAGCTAGTAAACTTGTGTTCCCACAAGCAAACTTTACACTGCTTTTGATTGGCTTTGCATTGTTTAGCTTGGCACTACAAATATTTATTCCGTATAGGATTTATTCCAAGTATTTAAAGTATCTTACTTTTGTGCTGCTAGCTTATATAATCTCAGCATTTTTTGTAAACATTAATTGGGGCGATGTTTTGTATCACACATTTGTACCACATATAGATTTTTCTAGGAGTGACATCTTGCTTATCTGCGCCGCGCTTGGTACCACAATAAGCCCGTATCTTTTCTTCTGGCAGACGTCACAAGAAGTAGAAGAAGAAATTTTGCTAGGAAACAAAACCGAAGAAATGCGTCGAGCACACACAACGCCAGAAGAAATAAAAGACATGAGGCTTGATGTCTGGTCAGGTATGTTTGTGTCGAACTTGGTAATGTTTTTCATTATTGCAATATGCTCCGCCACACTTTTTACAAATGGCATTAACACTATAAATACCGCAGCTGATGCAGCTAGGGCGCTTGAGCCACTTGCAGGTAGTGAAGCGTATTTATTATTTACCTTTGGAATTATTGGTACTGGACTTTTGGCTATTCCTATTTTGGCTGGTTCAACCTCTTATGCTTTTTCAGAATCCTTTGGTTACAAACCAGGACTCAATCGCAAGTTTAAAGAAGCATCTATTTTTTATGCAGTAATAATTTTGGCCATGTTTTTTGGAATCTTGCTAAATTTTGTAGGCATTGATTCAATAAAAATGCTTATATACTCCGCAATATTTAACGGTATTATTTCACCAGTTATTCTTTTCTTCGTAGTATCAATAAGTGGTAATGCAGAAATCATGGGTCAGTACAAAAGCAAAAAAGTAACAAATACGTTCGGGTGGTTTACTGTGGGCATTATGGCCTTGGTTAGTGTTATTACCATGTTTTATATTTTTGTCTAAAACAATGAAAGTTCTGAAAGATTACGATCTAATTAAACTAAATACCTTTGGGGTGTCTGCTAAAGCAAAGTTTTTTGTTGAGCTTACAAGTGAAGACGAAGCAGTGGAGCTTTTTAAAACTGCTGAGTTTAAAAACAACCTTAAGCTCTTTTTAGGAGGTGGTAGCAATGTTTTGTTTACAAAGGATTTTGACGGCATTGTTGTTTTGAATCATCTGAAGGGTATAGAGATAATTAAGGAAGATGAAGAGAGTGTCTTTATAAAATCTTATACTGGGGAGGTTTGGCACGACTTAGTTTCCTTTGCGGTTGAGCGTAATTATTGGGGTATTGAAAACTTGGCATTTATTCCAGGCTCGGTAGGTGGGGCACCAATGCAAAATATCGGCGCGTATGGCGTGGAGTTAAAAGAAATCCTAGAAGAGCTCGAAGCATATGATGTAAATACAGGTGAAAAAAGAATTTTTAAAAACAGTGAATGTGATTTTGGATACAGGGACAGTATTTTCAAACATGAATTGAAGGACAAATGTTTTATAACTTCCATTACTTTGCGTTTGTCAAAAATTCCAAAAATAAACACTAGCTACAAAGTCTTGAGTACATTTTTAGCTGAAAACAATATTAATGCCACAAGCCCCAAAGATATAAGTGATGCCATAACCCAAATACGAAAAAGCAAACTCCCAGATCCAAAAATACTAGGCAATGCTGGAAGTTTTTTTAAAAACTTGTACATAAGTAAAGAAAAAAAAGATTTACTTTTGCAAAAGTATCCGGAAATGCCAATCTTTGAAGAGGGAAATAAATACAAAGTTCCATCAGGGTGGCTGAGTGAGGAATGTGGTTGGAAAGGTAAAAAAGTTGGCAACGTTGGTATGCATTCCAAGCAAGCATTAGTTTTGGTAAATCATGGCGGAGCAACAGGGGAAGAGATCAAAAATTTTAGCGAAAGTGTGATAAATTCCGTATCTCAAAAATTTGACCTGACTCTAGTTCCTGAAGTTAATTTTATCTAAAATTTAAGTTTATATTATGCCAATAGATACTTTGAAAATTTTACCTTAGGAGGTATAATTTGGTTATTAGTCAATTAAATATATTTAAAATAAAATGGAAAAAAAAGAAAACAAGGGTGTGATGATTTGGGTCTTGGTGGTATTGGTTTTAATTGCGTTGGTTGTGTTTTTTGCTATTAATAATAAAGCCACAAATAATGAAGAAGTAATTAACGATTCAACAGCTATGCAAAACAAAGAAGAGGGTTTACAAGTTTCAGTTTTATTAGAAGGAACTGGGCCAGCATCTAAGAAGGGGGACAATGTGTCAGTGAAATATACTGGGTTACTAACGGATGGTACTGTTTTTGATTCAAACATTGATCCAAAGTTTAAGCACGTTGAACCATTCTCCTTTACAATTGGCGCAGGACAAGTAATTGAAGGATGGGACAAAGGCGTAGAAGGTATGAAAGTTGGAGAAAAAAGAAAACTAGTCATACAACCAGAGCTTGGCTACGGGGCAAATGGCGCAGGTAAGCAAATCCCACCGAATGCTGTTCTTGTTTTTGACATAGAGCTTATTTCGATAAATTAAAAATAATAATAATAAAACAAAATGATAGATTTAGAATACAAAAAAAGTTTTAGTGTTGGCGCAGTGATACTGATTTTGGTGCTTTCGGTTTATGTAGCAATAAAAGCAGTGTCGGAATTTAATTCTGAAAACTTAGCAGGTAGTAAGATGGAAAGTACCATTGTGCTTTCTGGGCACGGTGAAGTAAATGCAGTTCCTGATATTGCTAGTGTTTCCTTTACTATCCACAAAGAGGCAAAAACAGTAAAGGAAGCGCAAGAGCAAGTAGCGCTGGTTGAAAAGAAGGCCCTTGATTTCTTGAAGGCGAACAACGTTGCGGACAAAGATATAAAGACGGAAAATGTTTCATTTTATCCAAAGTATGAGTACCAATATGAAACAAAGTCAGTGCCTTGTAATGAGTATGGTTGCCCACCCCGCCCTGGCAAAAATGTATTAACTGGGTATGAAGCATCCGAAAGTATAACAGTAAAAATAAGAAACACAGTAGAGGCAGGGAAGATAATTGAAGGCTTGGGAGGTACCGGCGTGGAAAATTTAAATGGTCCAAATTTTGAGATTGACGATGAGGATGCCCTAAAAGCAGAAGCTAGGAAAAAAGCTATCGATGATGCCAAAGCAAAAGCCCAAGTGTTAGCAAAGGATCTAGGGGTAAGGCTTGGTAAGGTTGTAAACTTCAATGAGTCTGGCAGCTACTATCCTACACCTATGATGTATGCTAAGGACGCGATGGGTAGTGCGAGAGCTGAGTCTGCCCCGGCAGAGCTTCCAAAAGGTGAAAATACCATAAGTTCAGATGTGACTATTACTTATGAAATAAAGTAGCTATTTGACTATTTTGAGTAAAAGGAGTATTATTAAAGAGCCCTGGAACAGGGGCTTTTTAATAAGGTTTAAAGTAAAAATACTTGTCCCGTACTAAATTTTTGGTTAAGTTACATCAAGAAAATAGCTAAATGGGAGAGACAAAAAAAAGGTCAAGATAAAATTATAAGTAAAATTTTAGTATCGAGATGTCAAAAATTACAGAATACTTTGCAGAAACAAAAACAGAACTAAAGCACGTAATTTGGCCAAAGAGAAGCCAGACTATTTTTTATACAGCAATTGTTGTAGTGTTGTCGGTTTTGATTGCTTACTTTTTAGGAATTTTTGATTTTATTTTTTCAAAAGCTTTGGAGCAGGTTATTACGTTGTAAAAAATTAGCAACTTTTAGTTTAATAATTTTTATTTTATGGCAAAACAAGAAGAACAAGGAGCTAGAAACTGGTATGCAATACATACTTATGCAGGCTATGAAAACGTAGTCCTTCGTAATTTGCGTCAGCGTATTGATTCTCTTGGGATGAATGACAAAATTTTCAATGTTGTTGTTCCAGTAGAAAAGAAAATAAAAATAAAAGGAGGCAAAAGAGTAGAGGTTGAGGAAAAGATCTATCCAGGCTATGTGCTTGTAGACATGATAGTAACAGATGACTCTTGGTATGTAGTACGAAACACCCCACGTGTGACTGGATTCGTAGGAGCAGGAGTCAACCCTGTACCTCTTAGGAAAGATGAGGTTGACTACTTGTTCAAGAAGATGGACGCAACTACTGCAAAACACAACATCGACCTAGCCATAGACGAAACAGTTCTTATAGTAGATGGACCGTTTAAGGACTTGGAAGGTAAGGTAGACTCAGTCGACTCAATGCGTGGTAAGGTAAAAGTGTTAGTATCGATGTTTGGTCGTGAAACGCCAGTAGAGCTAGACTTTCTACAAGTTAAAAAGATTTAGAACTGTACTTGTCCCGTACTAAATTTTTTATTACTCAAAATTAAGAAATATAGACAAATAGGACAAAATAGTATAGATTAAGTGAACAAATTTATTAATAAAATTTTAGTACTGGGATGGCAAAGAAAATAACCAAAAAAATAAAACTTCAAATAATGGCAGCAAAGGCAACTCCTGCTCCACCTCTTGGACCCGCACTGGGGCAAGCTGGTATTAACATAGGGGACTTCGTCACCAAGTTCAACGCTGCTACTTCAAAGATGGCTGGGGACAAGGTTTCTGTAAAAATCTCTGTTTATGACGACAGAAGTTATGATTTCATAGTAAAAACACCACCAGCAACTGGGCTAATACTAAAAGCAGCAGGGCTCGAAAAAGGCTCAGGTAAGAATGCCGTTACAAAAGTAGGCAAAATCACTAAAGCTCAAGCACTTGAAATAGCTAACAAAAAAGGAGTAGACCTAAATGCTAAGGATGACGCAGGTAAAATTGCCATCATCGCCGGCTCTGCCAGAAGTATGGGCATCGAAGTGATATAGATCACTTTGATGAAGCTTTTGAGATATTTTGTGAGTTATACGAAACAAAATATCCAAAAGGTGTACTGGTCCTGTAAGGAATTACTGTTGAATAATAAATTTAGAATAAACAAAAACAAAGAAAAGCTTTGCCTACGTACTAAAGTAACCTCGGCAAAGCTTTTTTTTGTTTTTTGTTAAAAGGAATTTTTCCACATCATTGACTCTTTTGGTCTTTTTTCTTGGTAGCTATACTTTGCGTTTTGTTTTTTGTTATAAAGGGTTTTTACTTTTCCATCAACGACGTAGTAAATGAGTTGCGCTATTGGCATTCCTGCATATACTCTTACCGGTTTTGTGGCAGACAATTCAAGAGTCCAGTATCCACAAAATCCAACATCTCCCTTGCCGGCGGTGGCGTGTATATCAATACCGAGCCTACCTGTTGAGGATTTGCCCTCAAGGAATGGAACGTGCTTGTGACTTTCATTGTATTCCACTATTGAGCCTAGGTATAGCTGACCTGGTTTCAGAACAAAGCCTTCTTTTGGAATTTCAAAGTGTTTAATTTTATTGTGTTTTTTGGCATCTAGTGTCTTGTCCACATACTGTGCCAAGTATTTACTCAGGTGTACATCATAAGAATTACCTCCCATGTTTTTAATGTCAAAAGGTTTGATTACGATTGTACCTTTTTTCATTTCCTCTAAAATTTTTTTGTCAGATAAAATCATGATGCAATTTTGACAGAAATGATTATTTTGTCAATTTCCTATATTCAATGAAATTAAAAGCGTAAGGATGATGTTCATCTTTTTCGTGCCTTTCTTCCTTTACCTTTTGCCACTTACTTTCGTCAAAAGTAGGGAAGTATGTGTCAGCCTCAAATTCACCTTCAACCTTCGTAAGGTATAAAACATTGGCCATTGGCAAGGCCTCTTTGTATATTTCAGCACCCCCTATTACAAATACTTCATCAGTATCGAGGGTAGTCCTCGATATTTTTAAAGCTTTCTCGAGTGACTGTACAACATCTACGCCATGGCTGAGATTAGAGTAATTTGTATTCCTTGTTATAACAATATTTTTTCTGTTTGGCAGGGGTCGGCCGATGCTTTCAAATGTTTTTCTGCCCATTATCACTGTGTGGCCAGAAGTGGTCTCCCTAAAATGTTTCATGTCGAGGGGCAGGGACCAAAGTAGCTTGCCGGCCTTGCCTAGCTCATTATTCATACCCACAGCTGCGATTATTGAAATATTCATTTTATACAGCGATAGGAGCCTTTATGCTCTCATGTGGGTTATAGTCTACTAATTCAAAATCCTCGATGGTAAAATCTTCGAGATTCTTTTTGTTTGTATTTACTTTCATTGTTGGCATTTTGCGGATGTCGTTTTTTCTGGAGATTTGTAAATTTGCTTGCTCGAGATGGTTTGAGTACAAATGAACGTCACCACCTGTCCAGACAAACTCACCAACCCCAAGTCCACATATCTGTGCAATTATCATCGTAAGTATTGAGTATGAGGCAATGTTAAAGGGGA
>CAYZOL010000031.1:0-9028 GCA_964480325.1 uncultured Candidatus Saccharibacteria bacterium
TACTTCTGTTTTGTCTGCAGAGCTTGGAAACTTAGGTAGCAAGATTGAGTGGGGGGAGAACAACCTAGGAAACAAAGAAGAACTAGCATATTTGAAAAAATATTACTCCCTGCTTCAGATCAAAGACTATTTGTTAATGAAGCGTATTTCTGACCGTTGTGGAGTGAAGTCAGCATTTATTTTATACTTTTATACTTCTGATGAGTATTGTACTGAATGTGTAAAGGAGAGTTATGTGCTTTCAAAATTAAGGGAGGAATATCCAGAACTCCGTGTGTATTCGTTTGACTACAGCACTGATCTTTCAGCGGTAAAGGCGATGCTTCAAATATATAAAATTCAAGATACAAAACTTCCAGCGCTAGTGATGGGTGACGATGTATACACTGGCTTCCAGTCACTTGAAGAGCTAGAGCAAAAGCTTGTGGACATCTTTAAATTAGAGAAGAAAGAAGTACCCTCTGATACAAAAGCAAGCAAAAGCGAGACCCAGTAGGACTTTAACTATTATTTCGTGAGCCGCCTCTCAGATTCGAACTGAGGACCTTCGCTTTACAAAAGCGTTGCTCTACCAACTGAGCTAAGGCGGCACTTACTTTAATTTACTTTTCAATAACTTCCTTCCTGCGACACTATTACTGCTGGATACAACAAGACTACACTATTTCAAACTATTATTCAATACCTTCTTCTTTCTTTATCTTATGCTTAATTCTGTTAATCTTTTTCTTATATTCACTGATCATTTTTAGGAATTTGGAAGCCTCTTTTGTTGTAGTTTCGGTACTGCTTGTTTTTACATATTTACTCTTTATTTTTGTTGCATGCTTTTTTAGCGTGCCGTATTTGCGTTTCAAAAAGCTTGTAGAAAGGAGGTATGACTTAATTATTAAAAACAGTGCAATATAACCAAGCTTCCTAGAGCTTTTTGAGGCAGTTTTTTTTATTTCATGAAATCCAGGCATGTCGTACAAAAATTCATCTCCACTGTGATTCACCTGTAATTGCCCCCTTCTAATAAGCGAGAGTTTACGTCCAACCATAAAACTAATGCCTATGATCGATGCAAAAAATAATATTAAAAGGGTGTCCATGATTATTTAAATTAAATCGAAAAACGCTTAACTTCCTTAATAGTAGCTTTGGAATTTACAAGAAGTTTCTCAATAGTAAGCTCTGGATTCTTAATAAATGCTTGGTCCGGTAGAGTTCTCTCTTTAAAGTAGGTGGCAATTTTTCCTTCAAGCATTTTCTTTTTGATTTCCTCGGGCTTGTCTATGCTTGCCACTTCTTTTTGGAATACTTCAGTCATTGTTTTTCGTGTTTCTTCACTTACTTCGTCTCGGCTTAAGTATTCTGGTTTCATTGCTGCTATGTGCATGGCCACATCTTTTGCCAAGTCGGCACTACCGCCAGTAAGCGATACTACAACTGCAATCTTATTATCATGAACATAACATCCCAAAGTATCCCCAGACACCTCATATACTTCACCCAATTGAATATTTTCTCCAGTTTTTTGAATCACTGGGTCGATCATTTCCTTTGCGCTTGCTTTTACTTTCTCTGCGCCTTTTGAGAGAGCCTCGTTGGAAAGTGAAGAAAGCAAATTAACAAAGTCCTCGTTCCTTGAAACGAAGTCAGTTTCACACAATAGGGCAACTATTACAGCCTTGTTTTCGTTTGCCTTTATTGCTACTGCTCCATCTTTCACCTCACGTCCGGATTTTTTGAGGGCTATATCTCCGCTAGTTTTTTTAAGTATGGCCAAAGCCTTATTCATATCTCCCTCAGCTTCTTCGAGGGCCTTTCGGCATTGCATTATGGAAATACCTGTACTGTCTCGTAGTTCTTTTACTTGCTCTGTTGTTATGTTTGACATAATAATTAGTACAAAATTACCTATTAATCATATAAATGTACTCTTATTCAGGCGTAACTGAATAAAGTTCTTGTTTACAAACTTATTGGGCAGTAGACTCTGTATTTTTTTCGTATGTATCAGAAACTAGTGAAGTAAAGAAATTTATTGAAGGTATTGCTGCATCGTTACCTACTATTGGGTAAGTGACCTTCTTTGAGTCTGAGTCTGAATTCAAAAGTGCGATTACAGGGATATTAGAACCAAGTGCCTCCGTCAAAGCAATATGCTCCTTTTTTGGATCAACAATAAAAAGTGCATCAGGTGCCTTTTTGAGTCCGAGTAGGCCTGTGTAGTACTTGGATAATCTTTCCATTTTTTTCGCAAGGACGGTTCTTTCTTTCTTTGTATATTTATCTAATTCACCAGTAAGGCTTTCCTTATGATATTTTTCTAGTTCAGCAATTCTTTTTTTGATTTCTGGGAAATTTGAAATAGTGCCACCAATCCATCTTTCCGTAACGAATGGCATAGATACTGACATTGCTGCAGTTTTAATAGCGTCCTTACACTCTGGCTTTGTTCCTACAAAGAGGATGGTCTTGTTTTTTTTGCCCAACTCCTTAACGAATTCCATGGCAACACCTAACATTTCTTTTGTTTTTTCTAAGTCTATGATGTCTGTTTTGTTCTTGGTTGTATATATGTACTTGCTTGCAGAAGGGTGCCTTCTACTTTTACTGTAGCCGTAATGTACACCACTTTTAAACATTTGTTCCACCAAATCCTCTGTATTTAACGTTTTTGACATATGAGGCATTCTAGCAGAAAGGCTTTGATTTTGCAAATGTATTTTTCTTTGACCAAAAGGGTTTTTTCGGTTAGTATGACGTTATGAGACAATCAACACTTTTTACAAAAACTAGGAAGGAGGCTCCAGCTGATGAGGTTGCAAAGAACGCTGAACTCCTGATTCGTGGTGGTTATATACACAAGGAAATGGCAGGTGTTTACAGCTTCTTACCGCTTGGCTTGCGAGTTATTAAAAAGATTGAGGCCATCATTCGTGAAGAAATGAATGCAATAGGAGGAATGGAAATGCAGACCTCAGTCCTCCAAAGTAAGGAAGTGTGGGAGAAAACAAATCGATGGGATGATAATATTGTAGATAATTGGTTTAAAACAAAATTAAAGAATGGTAGTGAGGTTGGACTTTCGTTCACTAACGAGGAAGCATATTCGAATATACTAAAGCAGTATGTGGATTCGTACAAAGATTTACCAATATTTGTATATGACTTTAAAAACATCTTTAGGAATGAAACACGGAGCAAGTCAGGCATAATGCGTGGAAGGGAGTTCTACTGGAAGGCACTTTATTCATTCTCTAAGAATGAAGCCGAGCACAATGAGTTTTATGAAAAGGCAAAGCATGCCTACTTGAATGTATTTAAACGTGCTGGAATAGGACACCTCACTTACATGACTTTTGCCTCGGGTGGTACTTTTTCGCAGTTCTCACATGAATTTCAGACACTCACTTCCGCTGGTGAGGATACTATATATGTAGATGAGAACAAATCCATAGCAGTAAACCAGGAAGTTTATACTGATGAGGTTTTAAAGACACTCGAGCTCGTAAAAAGCGAGCTAGTGGAACACAAGGCAGTTGAAGTGGGCAATATATTTTCGCTCGGTACTAAGTTCTCAGCACCATTTGGGCTGAGCTATAAGACACAAGAAGGTGAGGAAAAAGAGGTATTCATGGGTAGCTATGGCATAGGATTGGGTAGGCTCATGGGCACGGTTGTCGAGGTTTTATCCGACGACAAGGGTATCATTTGGCCTGAAAATATTGCTCCATTTCAAGTACATTTGCTTGTGCTTGGTGAAGATGAAAAGGTCAAAGAAGAGGCAAATAATGTTTACGAAATTCTTGTAAAAAATAAAGTTGAGGTACTCTTCGACGACAGGACAGGACTCTCTGCTGGGGAGAAGTTTGCCGATGCGGACTTGCTAGGTATGCCGATGCGGGTAGTAGTTTCCGCAAGAAGTTTAAAGGATTTGCCAGAAGGCAAAGGGGTTGAAGTAAAAAAGAGAACTGAGGAAAAAGGTAGTGTTGTTTCTGTGGAGGACTTGTTAAAAATGCTAGGGTCTACGGTTTTGTAATAACTCCGAGCCCTCAAGAATTTTTAGGGAATGTTTTTTAAAGTACATGTTTAAAAATTTTTACAAATTAATTTCAAATGATATTGGTATAGACTTAGGTACTGCAAACACCTTGGTGTATTTAAAAGGTCATGGAATCGTGATTAACGAGCCATCGGTGGTGGCAGTTAATATGAAAACTAATCAAATTTTAGCGGTCGGGGATAAAGCCAAGGAAATGCTTGGTCGTACACCAGGGCACATTAAAGCCATACGCCCCTTGGTAGACGGAGTTATTTCTGACTTTGAAGTTACCGAAGAAATGCTTTCATACCTAATTAACAAAGCTGATAAGATGTCACCAAAACTTGCAAGGCCTCGTGTGGTGGTGGGAGTTCCTTCAGGTATTACAAATGTTGAATCTCGAGCAGTGTATGATGCAGCCAGAAGTGCCGGCGCAAGGGAAGTGTATTTGGTGGAGGAGCCTATGGCAGCTGCTATTGGGATACGTCTACCGATAAAAGATGCAGTTGGGTCTATGATTATAGACATGGGTGGAGGGACTACTGACGTAGCTGTGATTTCACTTTCTGGAATTGTAAAATCAAAAAATTTAAAAATAGCAGGTGACAGGCTAAATAGTGACATTGTGAGTTTTATGCGAGATGAATTTAAAATTTTGATTGGTGAAAAAACTGCAGAAATGACAAAGATAGCGATAGCCTCAGTAATGCAAGGCGAGTATATGGAAACTTCTGTCAGAGGTAGAGACTTGCTCACCGGACTTCCTCGTGAAGTAGTGGTAACAGATTCAGATATTCGTGAAGCAATTGCCCCCTCAATAAAGGAGTTAGTAGAGGGAGTAAAAGACGTGTTGGAAACCACCCCTCCAGAAATATTGTCAGATATTATGCGCCAAGGCATTACTCTCTCAGGTGGTGGAGCATTACTTATGGGATTGGATAAGGTTTTGCAAAGTGTGTTAAAAATACCGGTGTATGTGGTGGATGACCCGCTCTCTGCCGTAGCAAGAGGAACTGGAATTATTTTGGATGATATTGAATCATATCGTGAAGTATTAATTGGAAATCAAGATGAGTTACCTCCTAGATAAAAGGCGAAAAAACAAGAAAATTATTTATTTTTTTCTTTGCATATTCATTTTATTTTTGTTTTATTTTTTTCAAAATAATATTTTCGCTTTTTTATCTCGTACAGGCATGACTATTTACCGGCCAGTATCACTACTTGGCAACAATATAGCTCAAAGTACAGTAAATCTAAAAGCATTGTTTGCAAGTAAAAAAGATTTGATAGTAAAGAACAAAGTGCTGATGGAGGAAATAGAGGAGAGTAATGCTAGAGTTGCTAACTATGACTCGGTTGTGGAAGAGAATGAAAGACTAAAAGGAATTTTTGACCGTAGACACAGCACCAATAATTTTATTCTGGCTGCAATTTTGGCAAAACCTAACAAATCCATTTACGATACTCTTGTAATAGATATTGGTGAGGAAAACGAAGTTAGAGTGGGGAGCATGGTTTTTGCCCTTGGTGATATACCTATTGGTAAGGTTTCAGAAGTTTCCCAAAATTCTTCTAAAGTTGTGCTCTTTTCAAGCTGGAAGGAAAAAACTGAAGTAGCTATTTCTGGAAGTGACAATTTCATGCAAATTGTGGGACGTGGTGGAGGCAATTTTGAAATGATTTTGCCTAGAGATTTTAATATAAAAGAAGGAGCACAAGTATTGATTCCTGGAATAAATACTTATTTATTAGCTACTGTAAAAACAGTGCTTTCTGACCCACGAGATTCATACAAGAAGGCATTGCTAGTTTCTCCTATAAATGTTCAAGAGCTAAAGTTTGTACAAGTAATGAAGTAATGCAATTTAAAATACAAAAAAAGTTAGAAGGTAGGTTAGGAAGGACTGGGGTGCTGTCGACTCCTCATGGAGATATTTTGACTCCTGCTTTTGTGGCAGTTGGTACAAAAGCTACCGTGAAGTCTCTTAACCCTGAGCAAGTGCGTGATGCTGGTACACAGGTGGTTTTGGGTAACACTTATCATTTGTATTTACAGCCAGGAGATGAAGTAGTTCGTGATGCTGGAGGGATAGGCAAGTTCATGAATTGGAAAGGGCCGACTATGACTGACTCCGGCGGGTTTCAAGTTTTTTCCTTGGGTGCTGCTTATGGTAAAGACATTTCAAAGATTACAAAGATCACCGACCCGAGCTTGCTTATCCCAGAGCGTTTTGATGACTCCGATGCGCCAAGATTGGCTAAGATTGGGCAAGACGGAGTTTCTTTTAAATCACACCTTGATGGGTCCATACATTACATTACTCCAGAGAAGTCTATTCAGATTCAGCACAACCTAGGTGCAGATATTATTTTTGCTTTTGATGAGTGTACTTCACCTACAGAGGATTTAAAGTACCAAGAAGAAGCACTCGAGCGCACACACCGTTGGGCCGAGAGATGTTTAGTTGAACATAAGAAGTTGGAGAGTCAGAAAATTGTTTTGTCTCAGGATATCCTGGCAAGCCAACGTCACCATTCGACAAAACAATTTTCTGACTCTGAAGAGGAAACTCAGAAATTAAACAATGCTCGGGAATATCCTGCTGCGCAACGTCACCACTCGCATAATTTAATTTCTGAGTTTCCTCAGGCACTCTTTGGAATAGTTCAAGGTGGAAGGGATGAAAGGTTAAGAAAATTATCTGCGAAAATAATTTCTGAAATGAGTATAGACCTTGCCCCGTACGGAGCCCTAGGCTCTCGTGCGGGGTTTGATGGCTTTGGAATTGGTGGCAGTTTTGCTAAAGAAGACATGTCTACGGCAGTAAAGTGGGTGAATGAAATTTTACCCGAGGAAAAGCCTCGGCATTTGCTGGGTATTGGAGAGCCGGAGGATTTGTTTATGGGTATTGAAAACGGCGTGGATTTGTTTGACTGTGTACTACCTACAAGGCTTGGCAGGAACGGTACAATATATACCAAGACAGGGAAGATAATAATAATGAATACCGTATTTAGGAACGATCATACTCCCATTGAGGATGATTGTGAGTGTTATACGTGTCGGAACTATACCCGTGCGTATATAGCTCATTTATTCCATGGCAAAGAAATGTTGGCTGGGACGCTTGCTTCTACCCATAATCTATATTTCTTAGTAAACCTAGTAAAGAATATTCGCCAGTCAATTCTCGAGAATAGGTTTTTTGAGTATAAAGAGGATTTTTTGAAAAACTGGGATAAACCCAGATAAAAGCCTTTACCCCGCCACATACTTTTCAACAGAAAATTATGTGGCGGGGTTTACATTTCTGTGCATATTGCTATACTACTTTCATTCAAAATGGTCAAGTTAAAAAAGAAAATTAAGAATAAGAAAAACTGGCGGAAGTTCTGGAAACTCGGAGTTGATGATTGGAACACAGGGATTTTTGACGTGTCTAAAGATGGCAACCTTACCATTACCGAAGGGAACCATATTTATAATGTAAATTCTCTTGTAACGAAATATGGCTCTCCGCTTCAGATAATTCTCCCATTTGTCATCGAAGATAGAGTTAAAGATTTGATTGGATACTTTCAAGCATATATAAAAATAAATGGTTATAAAGGAAAGTTCTTTTATCACTATCCAATGAAGGCAAATCAGAATAAGGAATTTGTCTTGCCTCTCTTATCTGAAGGTGCAAATCTTGAGACATCATCGGCCAACGAACTCTGGATAGTAAAAAAGCTTTGGGAAAGTGGCAAATTTAGCGATAAAATAAGGGTTTTTTGCAATGGAGCTAAAACTGAGCAATACATGGATTTGATTGAGCAACTTCACACCAAAGGCATGAATATTGTGCCGATTATTGAAAACTCACAAGAGATTGAGAGAATCTCAAAATACAAAGGTGATATTGGGGTGCGGGTTGATATTGGTTTTAGAGCGGATACTCATTGGGATAAAAAGTTTGACCGTTTTGGCCTCACTGAGCGTGAGGTCTTTGAATTACCACGGCTCAAAAATTTGAAAATTATGCATTACCACATGGGTTCACAAATTAAAACCCAGAAAAGCATTTTAGGCGGAATTAAATATGCTTTTGGTTTATATGTAAAACTTCAAAAGAAACAGCCCTCACTTGATACTCTAAATACTGGGAGTGGTTTTGGCTTGCCTTATGAAAAGAAAAAATACTACACCGCTAAGGTAGTATCTAACAAAATAATAAAACTTTTGAAAAGTCTCTCAGACAAAGCCGGCATAAAACATCCAAATTTGGCAATCGAATGGGGTCAGTATGTAGTAGCTCCCTCACAGATTACAATCTATAAAGTTATAGCAGAAAAACTGATAGAAAAGGCAAATGCAAAAGCATGGTATACGATAGATGGTAGCTTTATGAATGATCTAAAAGATACTTGGGCCATACACCAAAAGTGGCATGTAATACCTGGTAACAATATGTTTGGAGCATCAAAGGGTGTGTGGCTTGCAGGGACAACTTGCGATTCAGACGACAAATACACCAATGGTGGAGATTATATTTTACTTCCAAAATTAGTTGAGGGGAAAGACCAATACGTTGTTGTGCTTGATACTGGAGCATATCAGGACCCGATGTCATCGCACCATTGTCTACTAGCACTTCCAATGAAAATAGCAGTAGAAGACGGGACAGTAAAAGTCGTAAGAAAAAGAGAAACACCTGAACAAATTGGTAAGTTGTTTGGATGGAATGGTGGCAACTAATGAACTTATGAAAAAAAATTTTGTACTTATAGTACTATTATGCACCTTAATAATTGCACTATTAGCATATTTAAATTTTAGTAAAAAGGAAGGTGAGAAAAATACCCGAGTCACAGAGAGCCCAAAGGCTCAAATAAGTAAAATAAAAGTAAATGATTTTGTTATTAACGTGGAGCTTGCAGTAACGGAAGAAGAGCTTGACCGTGGTTTAGGTGGGCATGCACCACTTAATGAAGAACAGGGTATGCTTTTTA
>CAYZOL010000032.1:0-8959 GCA_964480325.1 uncultured Candidatus Saccharibacteria bacterium
GTCCTATTTTTGAACCTCCTCCTGGTTTGATTTCAACATTGTAAACAAAAGTTCCAACAGGAATGTTTTTTAATGGGAGTCTATTTAGAGTAGAAAGTGGTGCATTCTCTGAAACCACAAACTTGTCCCCAGGTTTTGCACCTTTTGGTAATACTACATATCTTTTTTCTCCATCCTTATACACAGCAAGACCAATAAAAGCTGTGCGGTTTGGATCATACTCTACTGACTTTATAACAGCGGGTATCTCCTTTTTGTCATACAAAAAGTCCACTTCACGGAAAAGTCTCTTATGTCCACCTCCTCGATGCCTCATGGCTATGCGTCCATCAGCGTTTCTGCCGTATGAGCGTTTGAAACCGTGGGTCAATGATTTTGTAGGCGAAGTCTTGGTTAATACCCCTCTGTACGTGACAGTGGTCATATTTCTTCGTGATTTACTTGTTGGTTTATACTTTTTCATATTATTATACTAGCTCAATCTTATCTCCCTTTTTTAAATACACAAGAGCTTTTTTGCCTCCTTGCTTTACTCCCCTCATGTTTCTTGAAAGAACTTTCTTTTCCTTTACCTTAAGCATATTCACCTTTACAGGTTTGACTTTGTAAAGCTCAAAAATTACTTTCATTATTTCTTTCTTGTTGGCAGAATCTGCTACATCAAAAGTATACACATTATCCTCGTATGCTCTAGACGCCTTCTCTGTTACTCTTGGGTTTTTTATTATATTTGTTTTCATTTTATTAATTATCCTCTACTTTCCAAAAACTTCGCGCTTTCTTCAACTTGTTCAATTAAAAGGTATTTGTGGTTAAGAACATCAATTGGGTTTAGGTTTTTAAGAAAAACTATTTTAAGTGAAGGTATGTTTCTGAAGCTTTTTTCCGCCTTTTCGTTTCTTTCAAAAAGCGCTGTCAGCACTCTAGGCTTTTTTGAGTCAGACAATTCCTTGATACCAGTGGCCTTGGCTAAGTTTTTCATAACTTCCAATCCTTCTTTTGTGTTGATTTTTGAAACTGAAAGTGTATCTACAAATATGATTTCGTTGTCTTTTAGTTTCCTGGAAAGTACAGAGAAAAGTGCTTGTGCACGCATACTTCTTGTTATCTTCTTCTTGTAGTTTTTTTCAGCTAATGGTCCATGGGTAACTCCACCTCCTACCCAAATAGGAGAACGTGATGAGCCATGTCTCGCTCGTCCTGTTCCTTTCTGTTTCCAAGGCTTTTTACCTCCACCACTTACCTCCCCACGTCCCTTTGTATCTGCTGTGCCTGCACGCTTGTTGGAACGCATGCCTTCAACTACTTGGTGCACTAAGTCTGAACGCCACTTTGCAGAAAAAACCTTCTCTGGCAAGTTTATGGTTTTGGCTACACTTCCTTTTTGATTGTAAACTTTTGTTTCCATAATTTTTTTTATTATCTGGTTCGGTAAATGTTAGACTAGTTTGAAATTATTTCAACCAAGCTACCACGCACTCCTGGTATTGCGCCCTTGATAAGCATAATGTTACTTTCTTTGTCTATGTATATAACTTTTAAATTCTTTTGTGTTATGCGGTCAGAGCCCATTCGGCCTCCCATGCGCATACCTTTTGGCACTCTTGTACGCAAGCCTCCACCAATAGAACCTGGTTCTCTTTCTGAGTGTTTTTGTCCGTGTGTTCTTGGGCCTCCATGAAAACCATGTCTTTTTACAACACCCTGAAAACCTTTACCTTTTGACACTCCGGAAACTTGAACCTTGTCTCCAACATTGAATAAATCAGATACATTAAAACTCTCTCCAGATTTACAAGTAGGTTCTTCTTTTTGAGCAAATTCCTTAATAAACCTAAAGTTGCCAAGGCCCTTCAAGTGCCCCTTCAAGGCTTTGTTAATATTTTTTTCTTTTTTCTCACCAAAACCAACTTGAACAGCATTGTATCCGTCAGTTTCTTTTGTTTTGACTTGTGTTACTACAGTCGGACCAGCTTTTACTATAGTCACCGGGACAGCATGTCCTTTTTCATCAAAATACTCAGTCATATTCTCTTTTGTCCCTAAAATAAATTTCATGATTTTCAAAGTATAATTTCAAATAATTACAGCATTTTTACATCTATATCAACACCTGAAGGTAGTGATAAGTTTGTAAGAGCTTCGACTGTCTTTGCGTTCGGGTTTGTGATGTCTATTAATCTCTTGTGTACTCTGATCTCAAACTGCTCTCTTGAGTTTTTGTAGACAAAAGAAGCTCTATTCACTGTATATTTCTTTATCTCAGTAGGAAGTGGAATAGGTCCAACTATTTCTGCATCGTAACGCATAGCGGTGTCTATAATTTGTTTTACAGACGTGTCCAAGATCTTGCTTTCGTAAGCTCTAACTCTTATGCGTAAAACAACTTTCCCGTCTTCCTTTTTGACTTTCTTTCCAGGAATCTTAGGTTTTTTTGTTTTTTCATTCACTTTTGTTTTTGTTTCTTTCGTTGGCATAATATTAGTTCATAAAGTAATTGGCTTGAAAGTTATAAAGTATTACTTTAGAACTTGAAACTTCTTACTTTGCCTTACGCAATAATCTTTGTTACCACTCCAGCTCCTACAGTCTTACCTCCTTCACGGATTGCAAAGCGCTGTTGGTCTTCAAGAGCAACTGGGGTTACTAACTTAACTGTTATTTTTACTGTGTCACCTGGCATAACCATCTCCTTTCCTTCGTCGAGGATCACTTCACCGGTTACGTCTGTAGTACGAATGTAAAATTGAGGTTTGTAGCCCTTGAAAAATGGAGTGTGACGTCCACCTTCTTCCTTCTTCAAAACATAAATTTCAGCTGTAAAGTTATCATGTGGTGTTGTTGTACCTGGCTTACATAGAACTTGTCCACGTGTGATGTCCTCTTTTTTAAGACCGCGTAGAAGTATTCCAGCATTGTCTCCAGCCATACCTTCCCCTAGGTTCTTGTTGAACATTTCAATTCCAGTTACAACTGACTTTTGAGTAGCTTTAATTCCAACAATTTCAATTTCTTCACCGACCTTCACAACACCTCTTTCGATTTTTCCTGTTACAACAGTACCACGTCCTTCGATTGAGAAGATGTCTTCAACAGGCATAAGGAAAGGTTTTGCTACGTCACGCTCAGGAACTGGGATATATGTATCAAGAGCATTTGTAAGCTCAAGGATTTTCTTTGCCCATTCATCATCAGCTGTTGTAGCCTCAAGACCCTTAAGAGCAGAACCCTTTATTACAGGAGCCCCTGCGCCATCAAAGCCTTGTTTTGTAAGGAGTTCACGGATTTCTTCTTCTACAAGGTCAATCATGTCTTTATCATCTACCATGTCGCACTTGTTTAGGAATACGATAATCTTTGGCACACCAACTTGTTTTGCCAAAAGAACGTGTTCACGAGTTTGTGGCATAGCACCATCTGTTGCTGCAACCACAAGGATTGCACCGTCCATTTGAGCTGCACCTGTGATCATGTTCTTAATGTAGTCAGCGTGGCCGGGAGCATCAATGTGCGCATAGTGTCTGCCTACTGTTTCGTACTCGTTGTGAGAAATGTTAATGGTAATACCACGAGCTTGTTCTTCTGGAGCGCCGTCGATTTGACTTACGTCCTTTAGACGCACCTTGTTACCTGCTAGGTTTAGCACGTGTAAGATTGCAGCTGTTAATGTAGTCTTTCCATGGTCAACGTGACCGATGGTGCCCACGTTTACGTGTGGCTTGTCTCTTTTGAATTCTTCTGCCATATATATTTTTTAATAATGAGAACTCAGTGTACGAAAGCCAGTCACTAAGGTCTAATTACTAATTTTTCCCGTTTTACGGGATTTTATTAAAACTAATAATTCCGTCTCCTCGACGGATCAGCCGTTGAGGCTGAATAATTTACAAAAAAAATGACTAAATATTGCTCATTCGGCAATATAAGATTACTTATATTGCCATCATTCGCGAATCATGTGAGATTAAAATCTCCCGCGATTTCGCTCAATCGGCAATATAAAAACTGCGAAAGTGCAGTTGTTTAGATAATAGCAGATTAAAATTTAAAGTCAAACCCCGTAGTGAATCCTGTAGTAGATCGCCTAAAGCGATTCACTACGGGATGAATTTTGGCAAAGCCTCTAAAGGCGCGCCATGCGCATTGCCAAAATCTACTACCGGGTCAAATAAAAAACCCAAAGCGGTTTGTTGTCTTTTTCGCCTTCTTTCAGGCGAACGACATACCGCTTTGGGGGGATAATAATTTCACCGTCTTTGATGTTTTTCCCACCCTTTAGGCAGTAGTTCATCTTTTTCGGCTACTCCCCAGTTAATAAACTGGCAATTCGGGATACCAACATCCTCTTGAAAACAAATAACCTCATTTTCTTCTAAGCTTTGAAAAACGTCTTTAAGTTGCTCATTGCTCATCCCAGCCAGTATTTCTCCACTTTCTAAATTAACCATTGAATTTCCTATTTCTTTCATTGTTGAAAGTTTTAAATGTGAAGAAAAGTTGTTTAATTACAACATACAAAAAAACAAAAATGTGTACATGTAAATTACTGTTGTTAGTTAAAACTGAAGTTATTTACGATTTATCCTTGCTGAATATAGATTATATGTTAAAGTATGAAAATTGTTTGTTGTACAAAGTATTTACAAAAATGAAAGAAATTAAAGATATCTTGAAAAACTTCGGCATATCCCCCAATGAAACAAGGGTGTATTTGGCCATGCTTAAGTTAGGTGATGCGCCAGTTTCGAGGATTGCACAGGTGGCAAAGCTAAATAGAATAACCGTGCACCATATTGTGGAGAGGTTGGAGAAAGAAGGGTTAGCAGTGAGCTTTAAAAAAGAAAAACAAAAGTTGGTGCGTGGAGCACACCCAGTAAGCCTAAAAAATAAAATAAAAGAATCTGCCGAGATGTTTGAAAAAGTAGTGCCGGAATTAGTAGCAACTATGCGCGATGATATGAATAAAACCAAGCCCATAGTCCGCATGCACTATGGAGTAGAGGGTTTTGAAAAAGTTGCTGGTGAATTACTCGAGAAACCAAATATAACTATCCGACACATCGGCTCGCTCGCTGAGGCGCATAAAATAATTGGAGTAAAGTACGACAAAGAATACTTCGTACCAACTCGCGTATCTAGGAACATACATTATAAAACTCTCCAGTATGCGGACGAAGGCAAGCCAGTCATGCGCACCAATGACGCCGATGATCTGCGTGAAGTCAGGCTTCTCCCCCCAGAATTCAAAGTCTCCGCAAACACCTTTATTGTGCCAGGGAAGATTTTAATAGTCACCACGGACAAAGAACTGATGTCCGTAGTCATAGAAAGCGTTGACATCAGTAATTCTGAAATAGAAAAATTCGACCTTATCTGGAATCTCCTAGGGGAAAAATCTCGCTCGCCGTATTAAAGTAAAGAATTTATTTCTTATGTTTATTTAAAACGTCGTTAGTTATTTTACCGTCGGCCATGGTTATGGTCCTGTCGGCGAGTTCGGCATATTCTTTTTCGTGAGTAACCATGATGATGGTCTGCCCTTCTTCATTTAGTTTTACAAAAGCATCTATGACTTGGCGAGAAGTTTCGGTGTCGAGGTTTGCTGTTGGTTCATCGGCAAAAATTATTTTTGGATCATGCGATATCGCCCGCGCAATAGATACTCGCTGTTGTTGTCCACCCGAGAGTGCGCTGGGTAAATTATTCATTCGGTCTAACAGCCCTACTTTATCCAGTGCTTTTTTTGCTTTCTCTTCGGCCTGTTTCATGTCGTACCCCTGCATTAGAAGCGGAAGCATAGTGTTCTCAAGGGCAGTAAGTGATGGCAGTATTGCATAATCTTGAAAGATATAACCCAGGTCATTGAGTCTGGCACTAGTGCGAGCGCCTTCATCAAGTTTGGTGCACTCAAGGTTATCTATATAAACCTCTCCACTAGTAGGAATATCGAGCAAGCCTAGCTGATAAAGCAGGGTGGACTTTCCAGATCCAGATTTACCTGTAACAGTTAAGAACTGCCCTTCTGGAACTGAAAAGGTTAAATTATCCAATGCTACAATTTTTGCATCGCCACTTTGAAATATTTTTGTTAAATTTTTTGCTTGAATCATCCCGTAGTGAAAAATGGCGTCACTTTAGCAAGTAAGTACCATATTTAGATTAAGTTCTGATAATTTCGTTTTTTTCATAATGTAACTGCTTTAAATTTATTTAATGCCATTTTCTACTACGGGATTATCTTCCCAAAATTGCCGACAATGTATTTTGCTTTATTACTATCCTCGCTGGAATGTACCCTGCAATCATGGTCGTGACTAGCAGTATCCCTGCGCGTGAAAATGCTCCTCCAAGTGTGGCTACCAATATACCATCGGAGAATGGGAAGTTTATTGGGTTCGCTGCAAAATATGGCTTTATAACTGTAAATATTAAGATCATCCCTAAAATAATTCCAAGCGATGCATAGATGGTTGCCTGATACATATATGAATAAAGTATTGCTTTTTTGTTTATGCCAATACCTTTAAGAATTCCAATGTATCTCCTGCGAGTAATAGCGTTTACGAAAATAACAATAAAAATTGTGATAGATGCCACCACTAGACCAATACCGGAAATAGCTGAGCCTAAGATACCGAATGTCGCTTTAATATCTTTTAAGAACTTAGGAAAGGCATCTTCGGCTGTTTGCACTCGCGCGAATTTATCTACCCCACTGTCGATCAAAAATTGCTTTACGACAAGCGGGTCCACTCCAGGAAGTAACTGAATAGCGATCGTCCCTGCATCTAAATCAGTTCGTCCGGTAAGCTTACGAGCTTCACTGGCTAGCATCACGAGTGAGGTGTCAAACTCGTCTACTTTGGATGAAAGTATTCCTTTTACAAAATATTCTTTAGAAGTGTTCCCCACTGTGACTTTTACCCTCGTGCCAACCTCTACGTTTTTAAGAGTTTGAAAACCCGGCGCTTCAATAGGAGTGAACTCATACAAAAGGTTTTTACCAATCAAAATACTATCACCGTCACTTGGTTCTAAATACGAACCACGAATGACAAATTTTGAAACTCCAGAAAATTTTTCTTCTCTAATTGGGTCTATGCCTAGTATCGCTGCACCCGCGCCGTCACGTTTCTCACCAGGACCAATAGTATCTCTATAATTTGATTCTACACGAGCAGAACCTGAATATCTGACAGTATGATTTTTGTATCCTGGAATAGTTTTAACTATATCCTCAACTTCGGGAGTCTGCATGATAGCCGAACGATTTAAAAATGAAGAGATGACAATGTCGCCTATTGCGTACTTTTTTTGGGCATCCTCCGATCCTTGAATGAGTCCAACTAAAATCCCAGAAACAACAATCAGGTTAAGGAAGGTTAGTGTCATTACCGCCACAATAAGTGAGGTCGTCCAGATGTTTGCCCGCATGAGTTCTCTTCGAGCAAGAAACCAGCCTACGGATACATTCTGCGAGAATGAATTTTCTTTTTTTAGTGTCTTTTCATCCATGAATTAGTTCTTTGAAACTAAGGCAATTTTATCCTCCCTACTAACTCCAGTTACAACTTCTATCATGCTACCATCTCCCTTCTCCCCGAGTGTAACCTCGACTTCTCTGTATAGTTTGTTGCTTTCATCAGTTATAAGATTTACAAAAGTTTTACCATCACGTTCGATTACTGTCGCTTTTGGAAGAGATATGACATCCGGTTTTTTAAGTACCACAACTAAAATTTCAGCATTCATGCCTGGACGGATGTAGGCATTCTTTTCATTTATTGAAACTTTGATTTTGTAATTCACTACGCCATCTTCTGTAACGGAAGATGGGTCAATATGTGACACTGTGCCAGTAAATTTATCCTCGGTCAATGCATCAAAAGTAATTTCAACGCTTTGTCCTTCCTTAATCGAGGCAACGTTTGATTCATTGATGAGTGCCTCAATATAAAGATTCTCAACGTCCTGCAAGACTATTGCGGGTTTGTTGGCTTCTGCGAGCTCCCCATACTTCACATTTACTTTGGTTATAGTTCCATTACCTGGTGCGCGAATGATGTTATCTTCATATGCAGACTGAGCCTTTTCCAGTGCCCCTCGAGCTGAGAGTACATCCGCTTCAGCTAACGATACATCAGCGCTACGAGCAGAGGCTTTTTTAACTGCAAGTTCTGCCTCACGTTGAGAGATCAAAGATA
This sequence comes from uncultured Candidatus Saccharibacteria bacterium, assembly GCA_964480325.1. Taxonomy (GTDB): domain Bacteria; phylum Patescibacteriota; class Minisyncoccia; order Phycocordibacterales; family UBA9973; genus UBA9973. Next base: position 8,205 of record CAYZOL010000032.1, read on the forward strand.
GAGCTGAAGAAAGCGTCGCTTCTTTTGTCTTCAGTGCTGAGTAATAAGCATTTTCATTTGTCAGGTAATCAGAAGCTTTTTTGTTGGGGATATTGACTACCCAGCCAGTCCCGCTAAGGTTAGTAGTTGAGCTAAACAAAATATACAAACCTGAATCCCCTAACCTTTGAGGTGTTGTTGTGTTCACATAGCCTGAACCATTCACTAGCCCAGAAAGTGAAAAAGTTAATCCACTACCCGTATTATAAACTATAATATTTATTTCCCCTTCAGTTTTTTTATTATAGGTGCCACTAATATTTGGAGCAGTAACACTGGCACCAGAAAATTGTTCTGGTACCGCTTCAAGAGTTGAATTTAATAATTTGTTATATGCATTTGAAACCAAAGTTTCTTGAGTATTTTTAGCATTTTCATAATCGCTCTTTGCGTTTGCGAGTGCCACTTCCGCAAGCTTGATTTCCTCATTCGATGCACCGTCTAGTACTTTTTGTAATTTTGCCTCGGCCGATGCGAGCGCACCACGGGCTTTGGTTACTTCAGCATAGTCCCCTCCTACATCAAGGCTAGCGAGGGTTTGCCCAGAATAAACTTTGTCACCTACCTCAACCTTTAATGACTTTACGATTCCTTGTTTACCAAAAGATAAATTCAAATCTGTTTTTGAAGTAACTTGGCCAGTAGCGCGTACGCTTTGTAATAACTCCCCGTACGTTGGGCTTATTATAGAAACATTGGCATTATCTACATTTCTA